>CAZHOV010000168.1:0-12487 GCA_964534315.1 uncultured Saprospiraceae bacterium
AAGGTCAACAGCATCCTGCTTAAAAGCAAGATGGGGTGGGGTTGATGGATACTTTAGAACATCCTATTAAAAGGGGCAAACAAAATATAAAAAGAGAAAACCTCATATTGAAAATATTTGTGTTTTTCATTTAAATTTTTTTACTAGATTAAAAAATATTGAAAGGGTTGATTTCACATGACAAGTCTAAATAGAATCTAAAAACTGATTACTTCATGGGGATTAAGAATTTCTCTACCTTTTTAATTGTAGTTCTTTATAGAAGATAATTTTGTTTTTGATTAACTGTTGTGGGTAATATAATTTAGGGAATAGTGGAATAATTTTCATTAGTTTGGAGGTTTTAATTCAATTTACAGAAAAAATATAAGAAGTTCAATTTTGAACATTCCTTTTTGGACTAGCGGGGGCATCTGTGTTAATAGTTACGGTTTTGAGCAATAAATAACAGCATTATCGTTCCGTTGGGATGTTTACATTGATCTAGATAAAAGGTTATATCTCTTTTCTGTATTAGGATTAGTCAAAATTCTTGCCTTTGCCAACATGGAAAGGGCTATGTTGAATCTAGATTCGGACTATAAAGGTACTTTTGAGCTGGAAGTTATTATTATCGGTTCGTGTGCATATTGCTAACCGCAACTTTCTGCATGAATGCCCCTGCTAGTCCTTATTATCAGAAACATTTCACCAATTGCATGGCAGCATATTAATCTGCATGGGCTTTACCAATTCCTGAAAACACCTCCTGGAATTGATTGGGAAAAATTTGTCGGAAAAGTAAAAATCAAAAAAATGAAGGAGTAGTTACATGATGAAATTTTGGGATGTTTTACATTTTACCTTTTTGTCGCTACATTGATGGATACCCAACTTCAACCAAGTTTCAATTCCAATCTGGTGCGATTAAAGGGTTGTTACCCAAATCTATAAAACCCTGGGTAAGCATGTTTCAATTCCAATCTGGTGCGATTAAAGGGCCATCAGTTTTAGTTTTTATAGCTTTATCCCTATTGTTTCAATTCCAATCTGGTGCGATTAAAGGATTGGGTAATAATGGAGGCAACGGGTCCGGTATTTCGTTTCAATTCCAATCTGGTGCGATTAAAGGATTGAATTCGCTGGGTTCGTTCGTAAATACGTGCTTGTTTCAATTCCAATCTGGTGCGATTAAAGGCACCAATTGCCCCGTATCTACTTGCGCCCCTGAATACGTTTCAATTCCAATCTGGTGCGATTAAAGGCTGACATACTAGCCGTATTCGATAAACGAGGATCCAGTTTCAATTCCAATCTGGTGCGATTAAAGGGAACGAACACTTTTAGAAGAAGAAGCGGAAGTACTGTTTCAATTCCAATCTGGTGCGATTAAAGGCCGTTTAATATTATTCTAAAGATAGTTAATAATCAAATGATTAGCAAGTGGAGAACTTTAAGAAATAGAATTTTTTGTAGTCTACCCACAGTAATAGGTTTTTACCGGGGGGTACGACAACTTCCTGTTTAGTTGAAAATCAACAACTTAAATGATTAACCTTCAAGATGTCAAAGAACATTGGCTAATGGTTAGCTTTGTCGACGACTAGCTGCGCCATCATATCCGTTATAAAAAATTGTCTAACGGATTGGGCTCTAAGCCTATCACCTGCTTTTCCAGCCAACGATTATTGCGGCTTGAGAAGATGATGAGGCTATCTTCATCTTCTTCCATTATTGCTTTGGCTTTAAAAATGTATTCTTTCAGGCTTAACTCAGTCAATTCTCCTTCAAATACAGAGTTTTGTATCCAGTTTAAATAACGTCTGCTCAGCTTCAACATTTTTCCTACCCGCTTTTCGTTTATATCATATACTGCAATAATATACATAATTACCACCAAATTTTAAAGGGTTTGTATTGTTCTTCCATCTTCAGGATATACTTCACTAACTTGTAACATTCTAACCGAACCAACCGCTTATAACTCACCTTTTTCTTAAGGCTCCGGTGCTGAATGGTTTCTGCTAAGCGCTCTTCAAATCCCTGGATAAAAACCTTTCGGCCGCTATCTTTCAAATACCATCCGTTTAACCGTTCTTCAAAATGCTTTTTCTGAATAATTTTCTTGTTAACCATCTTGAAAATCGTACGATCGACTAATATCGGTTTAAAAATTTCTGCCAAATCCAGCGCAAGAGAAAATCGTCTATAGCCGGGTTCGTGTAAAAAGCTTATCGTCGGATTGAGCTGAGTATGGTAAATTTGATCCAGACACAACGTATAACACATCATATTTCCAAATGAGACCAAGGCGTTGATCTCATTAGAAGGTGGCTGTTTACCCCTGCCATTCATCTTCCAGTCGGTCAAAATATGATCAAATCCTTCATAATACGTCTGTCGGCAATTCCCCTCTAATCCCATTAATTCGTCGATATTTGCGGAAGACTGAATAGAACTGCGGTACATTTCAATAGATTCAATCTGCGTTTCCAATCCCCTACCCCGGTTATTATAGTATTTCAGGTTTTTGAGCATATTAAAAGAGGCTCCGGCAACAAATTGTTGGGCAATATGCATTCTACGTTTTTTATGGACGTAGGTTCGTGTTTGTTCGATCTGCATTTTTCCCGCCAGGAGGTATTCTTTGGGTTGAAAGGACCCCGTGTAATGTTCGTAATAGTCAAAAAAATGAACCGGAATACGTTTTTTCCCCAAGAAGTTGAAGAGAGCGCTGTTGGTATCAACGCTTCCGAAGATGTATAATCCTTCCACTCCTTCTATTGGTAAATATTTGGGTTTAGCTTCTTGTCCATTTTCATCGACGGCTACAAATTTAAGGGTATGATCTTTCCGGCTCATTCTCCCCGGATTAAAGAGATAATAGGTTCTTTTCATAAGCAGTTATTGAACATTGTTGATTAAGCAAAAATCGCGGTACGCACATTTTTTGCAGATCGTTTTTTGGATAAAGGGCGGGCAATCCGGTTGACTGATGATACGCTTTACTTGTTCCTCCCAATCAGAGATGATCTGCAAGTCGTCTTTTTCCAGCCATACCTCCTCCCGTTCCCGGAGTCTGGGGTATTCCAATAGGCCATGGCTAATCTTTATCCCATTTCGTTGTAGTACAAAGAGGTAGTATTTGAGTTGAGCTACATGGGCATATTCGCGCTTATTCGATTTTTTCACCTCCCGGACAATCCCCTTTTTTGCATCGAAGTGGTCGATCTTGATGCCCTCCACAGCTACTTCCTGCCATTTGGAGGCCCGGTTTTGATAGCTTGCCTCCTGTATAAATTTACCTTCCGCCACAAGGGCGCTTTCCTGTTCCATATTGATCCCGTTGGCAAAGAGCCATAGTTTGCGGTGGCAGAGGTGGAAGTAGGCGATGTGGGTGCCGGTGGTGTGCATGGGATATTATTTGTATTTTTGTTAAAAAGAAATTAATGATTACAGATATAAATCAATTAGACCTCAACAAGCGATACACCTATGCGGATTATCTTACCTGGCAATTAGACGAGATGGTTGAATTGATTCGCGGTAAAGTGTTTCGGATGTCACCAGCTCCGGGCCGTTTGCATCAGGAGATATCTAGTAGTTTATTGCGTATTTTACTTCCGTTTTTCAGTCAATCCGTTTGTCATATTTATCATGCTCCCTTTGATGTTCGGCTCCCCTTACCCCCTGAGCATAAGGAAGCGGATAAAATCAGTACGGTTGTCCAGCCAGATATTTGTGTAGTATGTGATGAATCCAAATTAGACGATCGCGGCTGTAAAGGGGCTCCTGATTGGATCATAGAAATCCTCTCTCCTGGCACCTCCAAAAAAGATTTAACTGATAAATATGATATTTATGAGCATTCAGGCGTTCGCGAATACTGGATTGTCCACCCCCAGGATGCCACTGTTATTCCTTATCGGTTAGACGAAAAAGGTCGCTATCAACTCCTCCGCAACACCCCCTTTGCCAAGGGCGAATCTATTCCGGTTGGTATTTTTCCGGAATTGGTGGTGGAATTGGAGGAAGTGTTTGGGAATTTGCTAACCCCTAATCTCACTCTCCCACCCAAACCTTCTCAATCACAACTTCTCCGCCTTCCAACTCCATCCGCACCACATACAGACCATCAGGAAACTCCCCTACCCTAACCCGCGCAGTCTTGCTATTGACAAGCTCAGTTTTAAGGAGCTTTCCTTGTACATCGAAAAGCCTTAGCCGCTGGATGACTGTTGCTGCTTCCATATGGATAAACGAACGGGCAGGATTCGGATAAATAGTTACTTTTACATCAGTTTGTAGTGCTTTTACATCAGATGCTACGCACTCCAATTGATTGATGTATTGCCAGATCTTGTTGTTGAAGACAGGTGAGATTAAGCCGTTGTCATCGCCTGGCTGATCGCCCATGCGGATCCAAACCAGGTTTTGAGAAGGTACTACATTGATCAACTGTCCGTTCTTGCCCATAGCGGCGTACAGGTCTTCGGGAGCATCTTCGTTGAGCGAGCCCGGAAACTGGAATTGCACCTGTGGGACCATAAAACTGCTTTTGCCATTCAACCACGTCAAGTAGCCATATGAAAGATTAAGATCTTGTGAAGAATTGATCATCTCCCCGAAATATTGACCATCGCCTAAAACAGGAATGCCATTCCAGTGTCCTTCCGCCAGCAGCAAAAGCCCATAACGGGCCATCGACCTGGGCGTACTAAAGAAAACACGGTTATCGCCTAGCGGAATGTACCCGCCGTTCATGCCAATCTTGTTGCGAATACGGCTGGCCTGATACTGATTGATATGTTCTCCTGTCGCATTTTCCAGTACAGTAGTCAGTAGCGTGTAAGGGCCATTGTGATAAGCCCAACGTGCACCCGCATCAGCTTTATAAAGTAAACAGGAATCACCTTTGCAATCTGGATTAGGTACCCCTTCATCTAGACCGGTTGACATGCTGAGTTGGTGGTAAATAGTGATTTTGGCTTCCTGTTCCGGCGTGCAATTCGTCCAACCTTGCCCTAAGTATTGGGAAGTGGTATCATCAATCGATAAAATGCCTTCCTCTTGAGCAATACCAACAAGCATAGCGGTGTAGGTTTTTCCTGCAGATGCCCAATACCAGCTGCTATCCTGGCTGAAGGTTCCAAAGTATTTTTCCAATACGATTTTACCATCTTTCAACAAGAGGAAAGCTTTGGAATCATTTTCTTCTAAATATTGGTACAAGGAATCGATCTGCTCAGGGCAATAGCCCAGAGTTTCCGCACTAAGCGTATCCCAGGTGTCCGCGCCCGTGGGCGGGAAATAGAGGGATTGAGCCTTTGATATGGAAGTAAAAATCAACAATGGGATCAGGTATAGGATTGCGCGCATAGATTTTTTTATTTTGTTGGACTAGCGTTTAAAGAAAAGGTTTAAATAGCATCTTGATATTGGTCCCTTTTCCACGAACGATGCCCCTGGTTGGAGAAGGCATAGTCTGCGATGCCCTTTATTACTTTGGCGCTTTAGCTCCAGCGTATTTAAAGATTGGTGCAGCGCACCAACATCTTGATAGCACAGGAAAATTACCGTTCGTGAATGGTGCAGCGCACCTGGATATGAAAACCAAGGACGCATTAAAATCTGGAAAAAAATATCAAGCTCCTCCGGAGCATCCACAATTTTGGGCGGTATAAATACTACCAATGCTTAGCTCCTCCGGAGCAAAAGATTAAAGATCTATAAGTTGAAGAAACTGCCTGGCCATTCTTTGGACCTCTTGGCTATTGATAGCATCGTGGTTATTGCATAGTTAGTAAGCAAAGTAGGCTAATTTTAGCCCCTGAAGGTGTTCAATTTTAATTGATTTGGCTGAACTCTAATGCTCTGCCATTATGGGGGTATTCCGTTTTGCTCCGGAGGAGTAACCTATTTGTAGTGTTTAACCGGGTAGGATATCTTTAAATGCTCCGGAGGAGCTAACTATTTTTTGTCAGGATTTTCAATGCTTCCCTAGTTTTGTATTCCGGTGCGCTACACCCTAAAATTCTTCATTCCTAATTCCTCATTGTTCTTTGCACATTGCATATCGCTCACTTCGCTTTTTCCAGCGTAAAGCCGAAGGTAGAGCCATGACTTTTGGAGCTGCGTACCTGGATGGTTTGTTGATGCGCTTCGACGATATGTTTGACGATGGAGAGGCCAAGACCGGAGCCGCCCTGAGTTCGGGAACGGCTTTTATCGACCCGGTAGAAGCGGTCAAAAACCCGGTTAAGATGCTCTTTGCTGATGCCGATACCATCGTCTGCTACTTCAACCAGAATATAATTGACCATATCGTAAAAGCTGACCTTGGTGTGGCCTCCTTTTTTGCCATATTTTATGGAGTTGGTGATCAGGTTGGTCAATACTTGCCGGATGTTTTCGCGATCCGCTTTGACAATGAAGTTTTTGCTGGCCCCCTCCTTAAAGAACAGCTGAATTTCTCGTTCTTTAGCCTGCATTTCGAGGTCTTCGAAAACCTCTTCGGTCAAGCTTTTAATATCGAAGTTTTGCATTTCAAGGACCAGATTACCCGATTCCAGCTTGGCAATGGCGTCGAGATCTTCGACGATCGTCTGAAGCCGGTCAAGATTCATGATGGCCTTATTGAGGTAGGATATATTGATGGTTTCATCGTACAGCCCTCCCTCCTGAAGGGTTAGGAGGTACCCTTGCAGGTTGAAAATAGGCGTTTTGAGCTCATGGGAAATATCTCCCAGGAAATTACGGCGATAGATTTCCAGTGCTTTAAGGCTTTCAATCTCCTTATTTTGGGAAGTTGCCCACTCGGCAACTTCTTTTTCGACCTCACCGACAATATCTTTGTTGATATCTATTTTGGAAGCTTTCTTTTTAGATTCCACTTTGAGTTGGTGAATACTCTTGTAGATGAGTTTTATTTTTCGGTAGATATACTTTTTTAGCGCTTCAATGAAAATAAAATAGGCGAGAATAAGCGTAAATAAGGGAGCATAAATAAAAGTCCCCAACCCCAGATCGGCAAGGTTGATAAATTTTATGAATAATAAGCTTGCGAGCAACAACAATGCTACTACTATGGAAGCAGAGATAGCGATCTGATGAGGTGTTGCATTCTTAAGCATTCCTTAAAATTCAAATTTATAACCTATCCCCTTGACGGTTTTGATATAATTACTTCCAAGTTTTTCCCGTAGTTTTCGAATATGAACATCGATCGTTCGGTTTCCGACAATGACGTCCGTACCCCAGATTTTATTAAAGATTTCTTCGCGGGAAAAGACTTTCCCTGGTTTGGAGACAAGCAGGCTTAGCAGTTCAAACTCCTTCTTAGCCAGATCAATAGAGTGCCCATCTTTTTCTACCGAAACCTTATCTTTATCAATTACCAAATTTCCGATACTAATAATATGTTGCTCCTCTTCCCCATTTTCTGAACGCCCGGACCTTCGCAGCAAAGCATTAATTCTGCTCACTAATACCCTTGGACGTATTGGCTTGGTAATGTAATCGTCTCCTCCGACATCCAGCGCAGCGATTTGCGAATAATCCTCATTGCGGGCCGTCAAAAAGGCGATCAGGGTGTTTTGAAAGTCAGGATTCGAACGGATAGTCCTACATACTTCCACTCCATCAATTTGAGGCATCATGATATCCAGGATGATCAAATTCGGCTTTTCCGAATTGGCAATTTCAAGCGCCAGACTACCATTGTTAGCAGTTAGCGTATTGAACCCTTCTTTTTTAAGGTTGTAGCTGACAAATTCCAGGATGTCCGGCTCATCGTCTACAATTAAGATTTTTACGTTTTCTTTTTCCATAGTTATTCAACCTAAGTGCTAAAAATGGAGAATTTAGAGTAAAAAATTGAAAGATATAGTTGTTTGTTTAATTTTAGCTGTAAAATAGTTCAACAATTGGCCAAATCAAAATTATTGATTTACATTTTTTACCACATCCGGTTAGTCAACCTCCTTTTTTTCTTTTGATTGCTCGGTCACTTCCGCTTTATTTAGTTTTTCAATCACTTTGATATAGACCAATTCGAGCCGTTTGGGATGATTGTTTAATTCTTCGATCTTCGCTTCGTAGACTGCCCGCTTCATTCCGTGAATTTCGGCCAGTTGATCGTAATATACTTCTGCCATGCTGTCTCGTACAAAAGAGCTGGTACGTTGAAGACTAGCTTCTACCAGATGTATATCCGCAATGATATCGACCAGTTTAGCTTCTTCCTTCGTCAATTCCTTATTATTTCCACAACTCGTCAATAGAAAAGACAGCAGTACCATTAAAAAAAAGGATGTTTTGCTCATTTCTTAAATTGTTTTGGATAGTAAAAGGCAACCAATTGGCCTTTTACATAACTCAGGTTTTTCCAATGGTCGGCATTAGCTTCCACAACTCCGATACCACAAGTGGGAACATTGTCAATAAATCCTTCATTAAACCGATTAACTAAATCGGTATAAGTGGGATTGTGGCCAAAAATAAGCACCACCTTATGTTGATCGTCAACTTTTTCTAAAACCTCTAATACTTCAGATTCAGAAGCGAGATACAATTCTTTCTTCACCTCGATTGCGGAGGGCTCGATACCGAATGCGGCTGCAAAATAATTAGCGGTGGTCAATGCTCGTTTGGCAGAACTGCTGATAATCAAGTCCGGTTTTTGTTCTTTTTCCTTCAAAAATTTGGCCATAAATGGAGCATCGCGCAACCCTCGTTTATTCAGCGGGCGGTCATGATCGCTCAATTCGGGATTGTCCCAACTTGATTTAGCATGCCGGACAAATATAATTTTTTTCATATTTACGCAGTTTGACGGGTTTAAATTTTGATTTGATGTACAAAGGTATGTAACTTTACTATTTATTTTATTCTTGAGGAGCCTTGATCATCATGTCAAAAAAAGTTCATCTGACCCAATTAGAGCAATTTTTCCCACCCGAATTAATTGAGCAGGGAAGCCGCTTATTTGCAGAAGACCGCATCAACGGAACTGAGCAGGCTACCAAAAACCTTTGGATAGTAACGATCAATGATGACGAACATTTGCTGGAAGTAGAGGTATTACTTTCTGGAAAAAAGGTTAAGCAATTTACTTGCGATTGCGGAGGGTTTCAGGAAGAGGGCATCTGTAGCCATGTTGTAGCGGCCCTATTAATGGTCCGGGATAAACGGACCAACAACGTACGAGAAGGAAAAAAGAAAAAAGAAAAAGAAGAAACGCCCAAGCGGCTAACAACAAACCTGGTTCTTCAATCTATCTCTCAAGATGAACTTGCACAGTTTGTGCGAGATTATGCTCGTCAAAATCGCCATTTCTCACTATTGCTAAAAACCCACTTTGCCGATAAGGTAAATTTATTAGATAATTATGAAAAGTATAATGAATTACTAAAGTCTATTATCAACCTCTACCGGCAACAAGGCAAGCCCCTTACCCAAAATTCCGAATTGCAAATAGCCAAATTGGGGAATGAATTAATTGAAATCGCTACAGCAAATGTTGAAGAAAAACACTACAAAGAGGCCATTTCCATCATCAGCGCCATCTTAAAACGCATCGGAAAATTATATCGGACAGCCGGAAAAGGCCAAACTTCCATGGGCCAACTGATCATTGCGGCTTTGGATATCGGAAAAGCATTGCTGGCCGAACGCACTCTTTCGCCTGCATTGAAAGAAGAAATCTGGGACTCCTGCGTCAACGTATTCGATAAACCGATTACCTTAGATTACGATCTATCCAAAAACTTCCTGGAACTTTTTTTCCTCCTCTCCGAAGAACTCAATAAGGCACACGATTTAATGGAAATCCTTGAAATAAATAATAACAACCGGTTTCGGAATAAAGATACTGAAGGGCTTTTTATAGCCTTTCAATTTATACTGGCGGCCAAGTACCCTAATATATTTGAGTTAAAACCCCTCCATGCAAAAGTGTCGGACAATTTCCCCGTATTTGAAGCGCTGATCAACCAGTTGCTTCTTCAACAAGCATGGAAAACAGCTGAAGATATCCTCACAACTACCATCGAGCAAAATCAATATCCCGATCAAGAAACAGCCCTAAATATTAAAAAACTGGAAATTGAAACCGGGAAAGGCAACACTAAAGCTATTAGAAAGTTAGCCAAAAAGGTGTTTTTACTAACACTAGATTTTCAGTATTTTGATCTATATAAAAAGCATTCCGGGGATAAATGGGCGAAGAAAAAGAGAAAATTACTGGAAGCCATTCCCGAAGACACGCTCGAATTTTGCCAGTTGAAAGCAGAGGTACTGAAACGCGAACTTCACGATGACGAGCTAATAGAATTTTTGGATAAATGCGGTTCAATTGATCTGCTGGAAGCCTACACGGAGTATTTGATCGAGCAAGAAAAACAGAAGTCCAAAAGGCTCTATCCCAAAATTCTAGCTCACTACCTCAATACCCATGTAGGCAGGAAAGCCGCGGAGAGGGTCAGGAAACTTATCGTACACCTCAATCGTCTGGGCGAAAAAAAGCTGGCCATGCAATTGGTCGAAGAGATCAGACAACAATTCTCAGAACGGAAATCGCTGATGGAAGAACTCGCATTATTCCGTTAATTACTTTTCAAATGATGAATCTGTGAAAATAGAACTTTGGGTCATCGGAAAAACTAAACCAGCCTACTTGAAGGAAGGCATTTCGGTATTTGAAAAACGGATCGCCCGGTATCACTCTTTTTCATACGTGGAATTTCCAGATAAAAAGCGGGATAAAACCAATAATGAAGCCCTCCAAAAAAGTAAGGAAAGTCAATTGGTACTATCCAAATTAGAGGCGAGAGACTATTTGATCCTACTCGATGAAAACGGAAAGCAATACACTTCACTGGAATTCGCCTCTTTCCTGGAAAAACGGTTAATGGATTCCGGAAACGCCCGTATCCTCTTTTTGGTCGGAGGTGCCTACGGATTTGATGAAAAGCTGTACCGGAGAGCTAACCAACAATTGTCACTTAGCAAACTGACCTTTTCTCATCAGATGGTTCGCTTGTTTTTTCTGGAGCAACTTTACCGGGCATTTACCATCCTTAAAAACGAACCCTACCATAATGAATAGAGACAAAAGGCGTTTTGCATGCCCAAGCTTTCAAAAAACCAATAAATAATTGTAATTTCCGCCAATACTAAACGGAGGAATAATTGAAAAAATACGAAAAATGAGCATCACATTGATCATTGTATTACTAACGGCCCTGATCTCTTATCAGTCATTCAACAACAGGGATATGTTTCTCAAGCTCCAACACTGGCCTCACGAAGAAGCTAATACGAATGAGTACCACCGCTGGTTAACTTCAGGCTTTGTCCACGGCAGCTGGATGCATTTGCTGATCAATATGTATGTTTTATGGATATTCGGGGAGGCGATTGAATTCCGTTTCGTACGTGAATTTGGGCCCGTAATGGGCAGGATCAATTTCTTGTTGTTATACATACTCACCATTGTTGCAGCCAACATCCCCACTTACTTCAGACATAGAAACAATTCCTCCTTTGCCAGCGTTGGCGCTTCCGGTGGCGTTTCAGGGATCGTTTTTGCCTTCATTCTGTTTTATCCCTTTCAGCAATTATTGCTGTTTTTCATCCTCCCGATGCCCGCTATAATAGCCGGTATTTTATTTTTAGGATATTCCACTTATGCCAGCAGAAATCCGCACGATCGTATCGATCATGAAGCCCACTTTTACGGTGCCGTTTTCGGCTTTATTTTTACTATCGTTTTAAAACCTGCCCTATTCATGCAGTTTATCCAGCAACTTACCGAGGGGCTTCCCTTCTAACCCCACTGATTATGAAGAACCCTTGGAAAACAACCTCCGTCAAGGAGATATATGATAACCCCTGGATCAAGCTCACTCACCGGGAGGTGATCAATCCCTCGGGCAATGAGGGCATATATGGCGTCGTTCATTTCAAAAATATAGCGGTTGGAATTATTCCTTTGGATGAAGAAGACCATACCTGGCTTGTCGGTCAATACCGGTATACGTTAGAGCAATATAGCTGGGAAATTCCCGAGGGCGGCAGCCCGGTAGGAGAATCTATCCTTGAATCTGCCAAGCGCGAATTAAAGGAAGAAACAGGCATAGAAGCTGCTGAGTGGGAGCAATTCCTGGAGATCCACCTCTCCAATTCCGTGACCGACGAATACGGCGTTGCTTTTGTAGCCCGCAATCTTTCCTTTGGAGCCGCCAATCCCGAAGATACCGAACAGTTAAAAGTAAAAAAACTTCCGTTCAAAGAGGTAGTCGGGATGGTGATGCGCGGCGAGATTACCGACGCACTTAGCGTATCGGCGGTGTTAAAGTTGGCGATGAAATTGGGAAAGTGGGAAAGTGGGAAAGTGGGAAAGTTGGAAAGTAGGAAAGTTGGAAAGTAGGAAAATGGGAAAATAGGAAAATGGGAAAGTAGGAAAATGGGAAAATAGGAAAATGGGAAAGTAGGAAAATGGGAAAAT
>CAZHOV010000169.1:0-12434 GCA_964534315.1 uncultured Saprospiraceae bacterium
GGATCGTAAAACGCTTAATTAAAATTGTCAAAAACTTGTGTCTTGTACCACTAGTGGGGCTCTCAGTATCCAAAAGACAGAGTCTAAACGGCTTATAAATTCCTTACCCATTTCAACTCGATCGAGTTGATCAGTGCCTGGTACAGTAAGTGTCTAAACGGCTTATAAATTCCTTACCCATTTCAACACAAATTACACAACGGGCATTTTCACTTGAACGAGTCTAAACGGCTTATAAATTCCTTACCCATTTCAACCCTATTTTTTTACAAAGTGTTGAATCTGTGTGGGTTAGACACTGTTTTTATCGCAGCAATAAGGCCAAATCCTGCATTGGGCACCATATATGAAAAAATACAATGTATAAAATAAGGAGTTTTATCACCTCCTTTTATTTCTATTAAATAAATATACTGTTTTTTAATCCTAATAAAAAATCAAGGTCTAATCCTTTTTTTCCTAAAATGGTCATTTCTTTGAAATTACTTGCGGGTACCTTGAGTACAAAAAATTTGGCATCTGGTTCTTGAGTTATCCATGTCTTGAAGGATTGCCACAGTTTTTTATTTGATTTTGGGTGGGAATTTCCGGCAAATACAGAAAGTTGTATTCTTTCATATCCTTCAGCGATTAGCCTTCGGGCTATTTTATTTCTTATAGAATCTGAAGATATATCATATAGAATAATGTGTATCATGGCAATTCAATTTTTTCGTTTATCAGGTTGCCCAAGTCATTGGATAGCCCATAAATATGATCTTTTAGCCTTTTTATGGTACCTCTGATATTAATCCGTGTATGCAAAAAGTCATTAAACGTACCTATGATAACCCGCTTCCCTTTTTTGTTTACCCATATTCCCTGCTCTTTATGTATAAAATGACCTGGATTTAATTGACCATCTAAAATCAAGTCGATTAAAATACGATCTATTATGGGTCGAATTGGCTCAATTAGATCGAAAACGAGGGTTGGGTTTTGATGGCTATCTACATGCAGACAGCCAATTGCAGGGTCTAATCCTTTTGCAAATACACCACTTTCTACTACGCTGTAAGTCATTCCATAAATGTAATTTAATCCTGCATTAAAATAATCTTTTGCCGGTCTTCGACTTCTTCGATTAAACTGAAAATCATCAGGAAGAAATAAGTTCAGTGCCTGATAGTATAGTCGACTGACACTCCCTTCGTATCCCATGACCTCATTGCGCATCTCCTGAATCTTTTTATCTCCCAAAGTTTCTATCTTTCTGAATTGACGGTCTATTCTTTCTTCTATTTCGATTACCTGCTCTTTATATTTTGGTTGTTGTCTGGCCATTTTTTTTAAATTCGTAATTTGCTCGGTGGTTTTGTTTCCTAGTAGCTCTATTATCCATCGTGAAGCCAATTTGGACTGCGCAAACAACAACTGCTTTTTCCGCAATTCGGCTAGGTTGATAAAATAAGGACTCCATAACCTGGCTTGTATAGTGCCAAAATTATTGAAAAAATAGATGGGCACCTGATGATGAGCAGCCAGTTTAATGGCACTGGAGTTGATATTACAGTTGGTTGTAATGGCAATGCTGGAAATGCGCTTCGGGCTAATCTGCCTACTAGTGGTTTTGTTTTGGATATAAAAACATTTGTTACGTACTGTAATCGAGGTATTTGCAGTATCAATGATAATTTGCATAGCTTAAAAGATTTAAAAATAATGAGCATATAACCACCGGGTACTAAGGATGTCTTCATCCGGATTGAGGGCCTGTTTCAGGCGGTGACGGTAGTCCCGAAAAAGTTGGCTGGTATATCCTTCAATCATCCCGATGAAATTTATTTTGCCATCGATCTCTTTTTTAAAATCCCTGAGCAAGTCATTGTGATTGTGTTTATCCATGATCACATTGACTTCGGCTATTTTTCTCAATCGACGCAAATCTTTATCCAACTCAGTATAGAATCCAGGCTCGATATCTATGGTATCTCTTAGCACCAGGCCGGTCACTTTTTTAATATCTTCAGCATCATATATTTTTGTTTTATGCGGGTTGAGTGCGAGATGATATGCTTCACAAATAGATTGGATCTGTTCCAACAGAATTGAATCAGAGGCCTTTTCTTTAGATGAAAAGGTAAGATCATCTACAAAGCGGGTGTAAACTACATTGTTTTCTTTAGCCCAAGCTGTCAAAGCATGGTCAAGCTCAATGGTGGCTAAGTTGGAAATAACTGGAGAGGTAGGAGCACCCATTGGAAGGCGTCCGTTGCGGGTACATAAATTAGTGAGAATATGCGCTTCCTTTTTTTCAAACTGAAAAGGAGGCGATTGAAAAATATTGCGAATAGGTTTGAACTTGATTTGGTGAAAAAAATCCTCAAAATCAACATTAAGCATATAGCTAGCCCCCAGGTGCCTACGTGCATTTTCGAGGATATTTTTGGGCGGATGAACATCCTTTACCCGTATAATATAACCATAGGCAGCATCGCTCTGCAACAGGAAATACACGCATTGCAAATAGGCATTAAGATGCTTTTGTACCATTTTCAGGTGGTGTTCAGGTGCTTCAATTTCCCGCATACTCCCGTCCGATTTCCGGGTTTCAAACCTGTAATAAGGCGGGCTCATCGCCAGCAGATGGATTTCGTTGGCATCGAAACCCAGTCTCTCCAGGTCTTCAATTTCCTGGCAAGCCAGGAGTTGTTCTGCTTTTTCTTTGACTTCGAAAAGACGTAGTTTTTTCATAGCAATTTGATTTAGTAGGGGGCGAAAGAATTTTGAAAAAAGGACAAGGGGAAAGGGGCAAGGAACAATGAGTAATGAACTATCCCGAAAATAAGTTTTATCCCTACGAGCTAAAACCTACCACCTAACCCCTCAATCCAAATGCGGTTTATCAATTTCTTACCCATTTCAACCTATTTTTTTACAAAGTGTTGAATATGTTTGGGTTAGACACTGTTTTTGTCGCAGCAATAAGGCCAAATCCTGCATTGGGCACCCTATGGTATTTTATCTAATATGTTCTTCACAGGCAAAATTTTTAGTTTATAAATGAACGACTTTTCCATATCCCAAAGCAGTAGATTGTCCCAACCGGAGGGTTTGGGGTAACCGGAAATTGCACTTGAATACGATATCAAAAGCGGTCTTTTTTTGTTGGTGGTAGACGGGGAGGGCCCGGTTGAAAAAGGGAGCGTCTAGCACATTGATCTTCAAAAAGTGACGGTCTTTGTTGAAGTCAAATTGGATGTATTGGAAAAAGGTCATCAAATTTCCGTACAAGTACTTTTCGAGCCGGTCATACCGCATGAACTTATCTGTAATTTCGTTTAGGGATTTAGCTAGTTCATCACTGATCAGGAGGGGACGAACCCGGTATTTTTTCTGATAGGGAAGGAATTCCGGAGTGAAGTTTTCTCTAATTTCTACAGTATTTCTGAGCAAATGAGGACTTTCCTCTCGAAATAATTGATACCATAGTTGTAAGGCTTTGACTGCATCACCTCCGATCGCCGTCCACTCGGGAGATCGCTGATATCGTCCTAACTGAATGCCTGAATAAACAATATTCTGGTTGTGGAAAATATCCATATTGATGCCTTCCTCATTCACCCTGGTAGTATGTGCCCCCAACAGATCTTTAGCCCCATTTAGAAGGAGTTTCCTGGTATCCGGTTCGTTGGGCATCTGAATGTCGAGAAGACGTAGTGTTAGGGTGGGAATGGGCATGCTAATCCTCATTTTTATTTACAACATACATGTACTTCAGTAGAACATTCAGATTATTATAGATGGTATATGGTTCGTTTGAAAATCCTTTATATTTTAAGTGAACATTAAAACTTCGAAAACCAGCATTTCCAAAAAGCATCAATCCTATTTTTTTACTGTTCAATAAAGAAAATAAATTCTCCACAATCCTTTTAGAATCATCACTGTATTCCTTATTTCTTATTTGGCCCCCATCACCTGATAAATCAATGAAAAGATCATCGTTAAGGACGATAGCCTTTGCAGGGGAATTTCTTTCTAGAAATTTTTTAAATCGATGATTTTGCATGAGTGCCTCAAAGCTAGATACTTTAATTTCATCCTTGTTTTCAAATTCTTGGAATACAACTTTTTGGAGTTTCGTCAATTCATTTTCCTCCTCATGCAAATTTGTTTTATGGACAAATAAGATATAAGCATTTTCCTTTATGTAAATTGTTTTTTCCTCTGTCCTAATTAAGCGATCAATCTGTTTTTCATATTTTTCCAGATTTTTTTCCAGTCTTTTTTCATATCTCGATTTAATATATTGATATAAAAAAGCCAAAATTCCACCCAGGAGGATACCAGAAATTGCTAGAATGGCACCAATAATAGTAAGATATAAATTCGTTAAGTTGGTTGCATTTTCGCTATACTCTTTAGCGGCCTTTAGCGTTTCCTCACTCAATTTTACCTTTTTCTCTATTTGCGCGATGCTGTCTTTTATTGACTTTCGAAATTCCTTAAATTCCTTTCTCAACACAGAATCCTGATTTTGACAATGACCTATCTCAGGAGAAAGAATAAGAATGAAAATCGACAATAAAAAAAAGACTTTAATTATGCTTTTCATAAAAAATTATTTCAATGCCACCTGATGAATTTTCCCTGACTTGGTAACCTGTTTTACTTCTATCTTCACTAATTGGTCAGGTTTTACATTTTTCGGGAATTTAGGTTTATTGAGCTGTATCCCTTTGATCACTTTTCCATTGATAGACAAATCGATTTCTTTCTTCTGGTAATAATAAGCTTCCAGAACCATTCCCTTTTCGATGGCACCTTTAATCTTATTATCGTGGATTCTCTTTTCGCCTGTAAATTCCTTTTCTGGTTCTTTTTTTCTGGATTCAACGGAGTCTTGCCCTTCAGTAACCTCTTCCTGGATTTGTTCTTCCAGAATGGCTTTATAGGACGGATCATTATTTTCCTTACCCGTCAGTTTCATCCATCCGAATAATAGCTTGTCTTTTACTGACAATACTCGGGTGCGCGGGATTTCGCCCGTGTCGTCTTCCTTCTTAAAAAGGTTGAGTATTTGGTTTCTCAGTTCCTGATTTAGGAGGGGCAAAATGGTTTGAAAAAATATGGTTTTCCCTTTTCCCAAACGGGTAATGGCATATTCGTTATCAGAAATTTCTATCTGTTTTTTCAGTTCTTCCAACTGGTCACTCACCATTTTTCGTACTTCGAAGGTCATGGAAGCTCGTTGAAGGAGTTCCAATTCTTGGTTGATGAGACGAAGACTGTGTAGGTTGATAATTTTGAATAGACTATTTAAGTCAAGTTTCTTGAGGAAGTTAAAATAGTCAAAATTCTCAAAATCAGCATATAAAGTAAATTCAAAGGGGATGGGATTAGTGGAAAAAATACACTCCGTAAGCCAATCCAGACCATCGCTGTCATCACTATACAAATTTCGCCGGTAAGTTTGTACGATCAATAATTCCTTATCGGGCACCAATTCACTATCATAAGGGCGGATTGCCTGAAAAACCTTTTCAGGCAGCAGCTTACGCTCCTTGTCTGACCAGTATTGCTTTAAGGCCCATAATGGACTTTTGTAATTCAGTTTATCTTCAATATTGCCTTCAATATCTGAAAGCGTTTCTGGGTGATCTTGCAAGTATTTGAAGAGGATGGCCATACGAAGCAGTCCTTTTATAGAACTGCCCGGAATATAAGGTTGATTATTGGTTTTAATGTGCAGGTGAAGGACATTATTATTGGCTGGGTTTAGGCCCTGTTGATGTAGTTTGACTGACCTTTTAGTGAGCGATTGAATATCAATATTCCAGTTGTTAAGTACATCATAAAAGTCAAACCCCTTCTCTGCCTCCAGAATTTTTTCCACGTATTCCTCGAATAGATCCATTTGTTTTAATTGGTCCATCAGCTTATCGTGGTCGAGGAAATAGATGTATTCTGATGTTGTTAAAAACTCACCGGTAGAGGTCAATTCCTCTCCATTTCCAATATGTATAGGGGATAGGGGGATTAAATGGATATTGAAACTTTGGTGATAATTAGGAGTCATAGTGCACAGGTATTAAAAAAGGAATGCCGTTTCTGTAAATGGTTCTTCCATTTTCATCTGATCCTAATGCTACTAGTCGACCTTCCAAATCAGCGGATTGAATTAGCGCTCCTTCTTCGATCATTCTTACTACATTCGTGTGTGTTTTTTCATTGCCATGCAGCAACCTTCCTCCCCGAAGTAAGGTGCGATAATACTTTACTTTTCTAAATTGCTCTTGATCTTTAGGATTTAGCAAGGCAACATTAATATATGTGTGGTCTTGAGGAGAATATTCAAAAGGTAATTCATCAAACTCAGGTGGTTTTTCAATGGTTCTTCCGGTATTTTTAATTTCTCCCCCTATTCCGGTATAAGCCATAATATTCGTGGCAATTTTTAGATCTGTTTCAGCTTTTCCAACACCTTCATAGATGAAGTACCAACCGATTTGGACACTATTATCTCCACCTAATTCAATGTCAGCTTGATAATATATGGACGCTCCTTCAGGACCTCTCTTAGGGCTTTTAGGATTCAAAACTATTTTTGCAATGCTGAAAGAATCCGATAGGTTTAATCTGCCATATTCTTCTGTTGTCATTACAAATATCTGTTGAATAACTTTATATTTTTCTTTATCAAACCACTGATCTGCTTCAAAGCCATTTTTCCAAACTCCAGTAGAAACGAATTGAATACGGTTTCTTTTCTTGTGTTTACCATCCTTCGTTTTAGGGCTTTGGATTGCAAGAAAAACAGGCTTTGGAAAAAAGTAAACCTTAGATGAATCGGATTGCAGGTAATAGAATAAGGAAGAAATTTTTAATTCTCCATTTTTGAAATAATCGATAAATGATGTAGCCCCATCGGCGTAAACCGAATAAGCATTTGTCAGAGCGGAAAATAGCGTATCGGAATGGGCAAACAAAGATGTATCAGATAAAGCTAGATCGTGATCCAGCTTTAGTTCTCCAAAATGGAAGCGGCTGTATGGTCTTAAGGGAATACGGGCAATCTTCATTTTTAGGATCGATTTGATTTGAAAGTATAGCCGCTGTAGTCTTCTTCCATATTAAGACTACCATCATTTTTAAAGACTATTTTCTTGATTTTGATATCTGAAATATCAATTTTTCCCGAACCTCTTGTTCCCCCACCTCCTAAATAATCTTTCTTTAGTAATTGAAAGCCCAGATCCAGGGTTTCGAGTAATTTTTGCTCGTTATCGCCTTTGTAAATATCCAGAATTAGATCCAGGGCAAAGACGGTATCTCGGCTCACTCGCTCTAGGTGCCTCGGATTTGCTTCTCCGGTAGTTCGGTTGATTGTATTTTCTGCCTTATCCTCCAGTTGATATGCTGAGGTTTTAAGATAATTATCTCTGACAATCAGGCGACTTGGTACGGCTGTTTTGGCTATTTTATCGTTCTTGTGTCTTTTCCGTCTGTCAGAATATCTTTTTCCCCGGTGGTCCTCGAATAGCACTTCATTCCCGGCAAACAATGACTTTGTTTCATTTTTATCATCTTTCAAATCTTTGTACCCTTTCTGGCGGGCTGTAAGGGCTCTTAGCTTACCTTTTAATGAACTGCCGGGAATATAAGGTACCTTTTCTTCC
Source organism: uncultured Saprospiraceae bacterium (assembly GCA_964534315.1). Classification (GTDB taxonomy): domain Bacteria; phylum Bacteroidota; class Bacteroidia; order Chitinophagales; family Saprospiraceae; genus CAZHOV01. The sequence goes on from CAZHOV010000169.1 coordinate 7,662, forward strand.
CCCTGTTTGACTTTGATCACTTCTTTATCAATTCCTCCAATGTCCAGATCGACTTCAGATCCTCCGATATGGAGACCGGTTTTTACAATGATATTGCCTGTTATATGTAGTTTATGTTCTAGCTTTGCCATTTTTTTTGGTTTTATCCATAAAGTTTATGATATGCTACTAAGGTATTCATGACTTCTTCAAATCCCTTGTATTGTTCTGGAGTACTCACAGAACCTGCCATTTGTCGAATAAAGGTAATAACCTTTTTACCTTCTTCTTTCTTTTGAGGCCTTGCTTCCATATAGGCGAGTTTTGGAATCACTTTATAAAAAGAGGAGAGATTATTTTTGAATTCCTCTTTTTTTACAACCTGCAAAATATTTCTCAATTGAGTGTAGGTAATATTTCTAGCATTCGCTTTCATCATTTTCTCTACTTCTTCAATTATGGCTTTTACTTGTGCAGGATCAGATTGATTATTTAGACTAAGCAATTCTTCAAAGGATTTACCGTCAAAGTATTCCTTTAAGAATTCGTTTTTTTCTGAATTGGATGCCATAGGTTAATTCTTTCGTTTGTCAAATTCTGCCAATCGGGCAGCTATTGGAAAAATTAATCGGTAACTTCTTTTTTTAACTGGATTATTTTCTTTTAGCGAATGATTTAGGTAGTGCCGGAAGTCACTAAGTATCTTACTACCTTGATTACCAAAGTCCCTCATATAATACCCCATTTTCCAAAAATCAGATAATCGAAGCCCTTTGTCTTTAGCAATTTTTAATGAAGTAATTCTCGCTTTTGTCAGCAAACCTGAAGTAATCAAATCTTTTCTTTTCTTATTAAAGGTGTCCCGTAAATCTGATATTTCTTTATTAAAAACTTTCCAATCTAGCACTTCTCCAAATAAATTTAGATTCCCCTTCAGCCCTTCGTATTTATACTTTGCATCGCTTAAAGCATGTTCTGCCATTTGGGCAAACCTGACAACAGGAAAATTGGGGTCTACAATCACGAGTGCAGCAGAGATGGTTAGTTGATGATCCGAAAACTCTTTCAAAAAATCTTTATTGATAGTGGTAGCAAGTTTGAGCAGTGTATTCCATTTACCTACAAAGAAGCTGTCATCTCCTCCAGCGGTGACCACATAAACTTTATTCTCAAATTCAGATTTCTGGAGAATTTTCCAAAGTTGGGTATTAAAAAAAGCCTGGATTTTGCTATCAAATGCTTTATGTTTTTCTAAGGAGGGTAGTTGTTCAAGAGCGTTACCAAGATTATCTACGTCCATAGCTAAAACTCCTAATTTTTGAATTCCTTGGCCTCCTCCGAATTTGGCCAAATTTTCAAATGTAACTGGTCCTTTTTTACTTTTTGGAAATAAGCTTTCGAGGTATCTTTTGAGGGGAATGCCTTTATCACCGAAGGTGATTTGATAACCAGCAAAAAAGATTTTATCTCCTCCAATGGTGAGTTCTTGAGAAGGTGGACTTTCCTGTTGAATGGATATTAAAAAATGGGAAGTTTGCTTTAATTGATCCGTTACTTTTTTCCACTTATTATTGTCACTAATGGAAATAATGGAAGCATGTTCGAATGGTTCGAACAGGCTATGCTCATCAATTAGTAACTCATATTTTCTTTCCCTGATTTTATTGTTTAGTTTGGATAAAGTATCAGGGTAATATTCCTCTTCGGGAACTCCCGAAAGCATCATATTTAAACCTGTATATCGCAACGCCTTACTTAACCTCAATTGAAGCGCATCAATCTTCGAAATATCATCTACTTCCAACCTCAAAATAAAATTTCCTCCCGAAGTGGAGATTTTAGCTGTTTTTTGATCTGCTTTATCCTCAATTCCATAGGCATCAAATACCATCTGCATACCTACTTCAAGCAAGATCTTGATAAAAAAAGATCTGCCCTTCAGGGATTGCGCAGCTCCTGAGGATTTTACGTTAAATATAAAGCGCTGAATACCGGAAACGTCTCCTTTGATAAGATAAAATAACTTTGAGGAAGGAGTTTCCTCAGATAAATTGGTTTTTTGTTGGGCAGAAGGCATTTTAGTTAGTCAGTTCTAGTTTTGTTTTTCAAAAAAATAACAAGTGTATCCAAAATAAATTTTTGTTTCTAAAAATCAAAATATTTTTCACTCATTTCCAAGAAACCCAATTTTTATTCTCTGTAATGCGGCTTATCAATTCCTTACCCTTCAATCAATGAGCAATGAAGAATGAGCAATGAGGAATGAGCAATGAGCAATTCTAGAAGAAGGAGCCTGAAATAATTTTCCTGCCATCAAACCTTTTTCTCACTACTCAAGACCCAATACTCAATACTACACAATGCGGCTTATCAATTCCTTACCCTTCAATCAATGAAGAATGAGCAATGTGCAATTCAACAATTCGCTACTACGCCACTACTGGACGACGCCACCACGCAAAAAAAACAGGAACACATTTCTCAGTATTCCTGCCCTAAAAAAGCAAGGGAACCGACCTTTCCCCCCGAATCGGCCGGCTCCACCTACTTTAGTAAATAACTAACTTTTAAACGGCTTTGGTTTTGATGTTTGTAAAAGTTATTACAAGAACGATGCCACTTTTTGAGTAGCTTGATGAAAAAAGTACGCCTTTTTGTCGGATGATCAGGCTGACAGCATAGCCATTTTGGCATAATTCGGCTGGTGGCACAGGATTTGAACTCTCTCAATCATTCAAAAAACCTGATTACTCAGATCATTTTCTGACAAAAAATAGTGTTATGCAAAAAGGACAAATTTCTGTACAAACCGAGAATATCTTTCCTATTATTAAAAAATTCCTCTACTCGGATCATGAGATCTTTCTCCGCGAGCTGATCTCCAACTCGGTAGATGCCACCTCCAAGCTGAAAACGTATGCTGCCCGAGGTGAAGCTGAAGGGGAACTGGGCGACCTGACCATCGAAGTGCTGGTCGATCAAGAAGCCAAAACGCTGACGGTTCGCGATAAAGGGATCGGAATGACTGCCGATGAGGTGCAAAAATTTCTTAACCAAGTAGCCTTCTCGAGTGCAGCGGAGTTCCTGGAGAAGTATAAGGACGAAAGCAGTATCATCGGCCACTTCGGCCTTGGCTTCTATTCTGCTTTTATGGTGGCCGACCGTGTTGAAGTAAAAACCCTTTCGTACAAAAAAGATGCTAAACCGGTCATCTGGGCATGTGACGGTAGCCCTGAATATACCCTCGACGATACGGAAAAAGACTTTAGAGGAACTGATGTGATCCTTTACATCAACGAAGAAAATAAAGAGTTTCTGGAAGAGGCTCGCGTAGATACCTTACTCAAAAAGTATTGCCGGTTTTTGCCTGTTGACATCCAATTTGGCACCAAAACGGAAACGACCTTTGAAGGGGAAGGAGATGATAAAGAAGAAATTAAAACCGAAGTTCCTAACATCATCAACAATACCCATCCGGCCTGGAAAAAACAACCTACTGAACTTGAGGATTCGGATTATATCAACTTTTACAACGAACTCTATCCATTCAGTTCTCCGCCCCTTTTCTGGATTCACCTCAATATCGACTATCCGTTCAACCTAACAGGGATTCTTTACTTCCCCAAACTAGGTAATAGTATAGAGGTCCAGAAAAATAAGATTCAACTGTATTCCAATCAGGTATACGTGACGGATGATGTTAAAGAGATTGTACCGGAATTTCTTACGCTCCTTCATGGGGTGATCGATTCGCCGGATATTCCGCTCAACGTTTCCAGAAGTTACCTGCAGAGTGATCGAAATGTGAAAAAGATCACCGGTTACATCACCAAAAAGGTGGCTGAGAAACTGCATGACCTATTCAAAGAAGACCGCAAAGGTTTTGAATCCAAGTGGAAAGATCTGGGCGTTTTTGTGAAGTACGGAATGGTTTCTGACGAGAAATTTTATGATCGGGCAATGAAGTTTGCTTTGTTGAAGAACGTAGATGGTGAATTTGCTACCATTGAAGAGTACAAAGAAAAGATCAAACCAAACCAGACCGATAAGCACGAGAAGATCATCCACCTATATACCAACAATCCACACGATCACGACAGCTTCATTAATTCTGCGAAAAACAAGGGATACGACGTGCTGGAAATGGATAATATTCTGGATACGCACTTTATGCAGCACTTGGAGTACAAGCTAGGCGACTCCACCTTCGTGCGCGTCGACTCTGACACAGTCGATAATCTAGTCCAAAAGGATGAAAATATCGAATCGGTTTTATCCGAAAAAGAGCAGGAGAAGGTAAAAGAGTTATTCGAAAAGGGCGTTACCCAACCCGAGGCTACCCTGCAATTGAAAGCTCTTTCTCCTGAAGATCAGCCCGTCATGATTACCCGCCCGGAGTTTATGCGTCGCATGAAGGAAATGCAGATGATGCAAAATATGGGTGCCGGTGATTTTCCGGACAACTACAACGTTATTGTCAATACCAATCACCCGCTAATTGCCGAGAAGTTGGTCCGCATGAAAAGCGAAACCAAGAAAGACGATTTCGTTCAATACCTCTACAACCTGGCCCGCCTCAATCAAAATATGCTCAAAGGCGGCGAGTTGACGGCCTTTGTTAATAAGAGTATTGAATTGTTGAAGAAGTAGCGGGGGATAGTTGAGTGAAAAAATGGTACGGACAGTGACGTCCGTACCATTTTTATGGTTATGGATGGACCTCATATTGATTTGTTTCTTTATTGAAAACTACGGAAAACTATTCAAGCATTTGTTGTAAGAACTCTTGAATTT
>CAZHOV010000170.1:0-11811 GCA_964534315.1 uncultured Saprospiraceae bacterium
CAAAGGTCAACAGCATCCTGCTTAAAAGCAAGATGGGGTGGGGTTGATGGATACCCTTTTATCGGTTTAATTATTGATTTAATGATCAATAAAAACCCGCTAAATGAACCAAGTACCCATCTTCGGCGGCACCGGCTTTATTGGCTTAAGCCTTGCCGATCATCTTGCCCAAAAAGGTTTTACACCTATCCTGATCGCCAGAAATCAACCTCCTACACCACTACATCATCAATTCGTCCAATGGGATGCGGTCCATGTGGGCGATTGGGCGAAGCACTTGGAAGGGGCTTACGCTATCGTCAACCTGGCCGGAAAAACGGTGGATTGCATTAAGACGCCCGATAATTGTGACCTGATCTTACGCTCCAGGGTGGATTCGACCAAGGCTATTGGCAAGGCACTGAAAGATACGACCAATCCTCCTAAGGTTTGGATTCAGATGTCTACGGCTCATATCTACGGAGATCCACCCAAACAGCTTTGTACTGAGCATTCTTCTACCGGGTACGGTCTTGCTCCTTTTGTAGGGAAGGCTTGGGAGGAAACATTCCTTAAGTATAAACCCAAAGAAATAAGGGAAGTCAGATTAAGGACCAGTTTTGTAGTAGGTAAGGATGGCGGTGCCTTAAAAAGTCTAAAACAAATAACCCGGCTTGGTCTCGGGGGTAAAGTAGGGACGGGGACTCAAGGGATGAGTTGGATACACGAAGATGACCTCAATGAATTGATCTGTCAAGCTATTCAAGAAGATAAATACAGCGGTGTCTATGTTGCGAGCGCGCCTAATCCGGTTTCGCAAAAGGAGTTCATGCGTATCCTTCGTAAAGCGATGAAAATACATCTTGGTTTGCCGGCTCCTGTCTTTTTGGCTCGCCTCGGAGCCCGGCTGCTCTTTCGAACCGATCCGGAGCTGATCTTGTATGGCAGGTATGTCAAATCTGAGCGATTGGAACAGGAAGGGTTTGTGTTTACATTTCCAGATTTGGAAGGGGCATTAAAAGACCTCGTAAAATAAATAATTGGGAGGGTGTCTCATAACACCTTTGGTGTTACGAGACACAAAACTTTCTTCTTTGGGATCTAAGACTCTCAGCCTTTTGGTTGATTTCCTGAATTATGCTTACTCCTTGAATTATTCATTACTCATTATTACTTAGTAAAGAAAGTTAATTGAGTTTAATAGTTAATTAAGTGAAGGAATAAATTGCTGTTTTACAGTAATTTATTTCATAACTAATCAACTTAATTTACTTAATCAACTTAGTTGACAAAGTATTACTCATTACTCATTATTCATTACTCATTATTAAAACTCCCCAACAGCCATTCCCGCTCCGTCAGTACCGGCTCCGCAATTATTTCTTTTTTGAGGTGCTCCCGGGCTGTTTTGTCGAAAGGATTGACGGCGGTGATTTTTCTGAGGTACTTGATGAAGTTCATATAATTTTGTTTGTGATAGCCCATCACTTTTTTGCGTTGTAAAAAGGTGCGAAGTGCATCGAGTTGTGACTGGAGCAGGTCGAACTCGTCGATTTCGTGATAGATCTTTAGTTGGATGATCCGGGCAGAGAGTTGGAAAAGCATGTCGGGGTAGTCTAAAAAGCGTAGTAATTTCAGGGCCTGGTCATAGTCTTTTTGCTCATAGGCCAGCCGCATCGTACAAAAGTTGAAGAGTGTTTGTCGGTGAGAAACCGGAAGTAAGGGTTGGTATTCCTTTAAAAATTGGGCGGCCCAATGGTGCTCCCGGGCGCTAATCGCCATAACAAAGCAATTGTAGTAAGTATATCTCGATAATTTACCGTCGCTTAAAAGCCAATTTTCTTCCAACCCCTTTTTAAAAAGAGATAGACCGGGACCGGAAAGTCCTTTTGCGCCGCTATTCAATTGCTTAATACAATAATTTATTGACATCAAAAATAAATCACGCCATTCCTCGGCAGGCAGAAGTTGCGGCTGGTGGAGCAATTGCTGATGTACTTTTTCAAAATGGGCTAGCGCTCCCTTGGATAGCATCTGATAGCAATCGAAGTATAATCGGATAGCTTGATTATTCAGCATATTGGACTGCTCCAGGTATTCGAGCAAATAGGGAAGGAAACCCGCATCGTCTTCTTTAGGATTCAGGGTTTTATCGGTCAGAGAAATACAGGCGTAGCGTAGTTTGTAGAGGATAAAAGAATGGTCGAGCGATTGGTTAAGCTGGTTTAGAAAATTCTGTCCTAGTCGCTGTTCTTTAGAGGCTTTAGCAAATTCTTCCTGATAATAGGTAAAAGCTTTTTGAAAATGGTAAGCATCTTGAAATGGTGCTTGTTCCAAGGTCCTTTTTGCTTCTCTTAGGGCTTTTTGGGCTGCTTTCCGGAGGCCTAATTCCCGGTAGACACTTGCCAGTCTAACCTTATGCTCGGTGGTGGACTTAGGTTGGCGGTCCAGGATCAGGAACTGTTCTAACAATTTCTGCAACAAGCTACATCGTTTATACCATTGATTGGAGAGCCCGTCATTTTTGTTGGAAATATTTAAAAATGACAGATCAATTGCTTCCCATTGCTCTCCGTCCCGGATATGTTGGTCAAAAGCCCGGAATAATTGTATTAGATCTTCCCGTCTGTTGAAATAGGGACTATCCAAAAACTGATGAAAGCGGTTTCGCTCCACTTTAGAGAGGTGTTGTAAGATTTTATAAACTTCTGGTTTTTTCATAAAGTTTATATAAAAAACTGATTTACAAGTATATTCTTAATTTTAATCTTCAGAAAGATAAAAAAATGTATTTGAATAAGAAACAGAAAAGCTGAATTTTTGAAGTGTGAGAAAATAGTAGAATTAAAAACTAGAAAAGATGAAAATGAATCCAATCCAATTCAACTATATTAAAGCTATGAAAGGTGTTTTTCAATTATTTTTTACAACAATATTGCTACTTACTCAGCTCCATGCCTTTGGGCAGGGCTGGGTGAGGCAGTATCCGGTTGGCGATGAATCGCTCGCAAAAGATATGGTCGCCACTCCTGATAGTGGGTACTTATTATTAGGAGATGTGACAGATGATTTTGCTGATTTCATCGCAAAAACAGATACGGAAGGGACGGTAGAATGGCTTCAGGAATACGACCCATTATATCGGTTTTATGATATCAACGTGGCGTCTGATGGTTATTTGGCTACTGGTTTATATCCCAATTATGTAAATCCGGATTCTGCTTCCTGGCCGCTGGCGGTGAAGTTGGACCTGCAGGGTAATATCATATGGGAGTACGATTATAATCCTAATTTTCCGAGTAGGGGATTAGGATTATCTATTTCAGCTACAAGTGACGGAGGAGCTATTTTTACGGGGTATTATGAGGAACCTATTCCTGGGGGATGTCAGGATTGTATCAATACGTTTGTGGTGAAGCTTGATGGTGCAGGAAATCAGACTTGGGTGTATAACTGGACGGCTACCTCAACAGCTTTTGCCTATGGCAGAAGCATTCAGGAGCTTCCGTCAGGCGAATTTGTGCTGGCAGGAGAATATGGTTATTCGGGTGGAAATGGCTCGGGAGTCGATCCATTTATGGTCAAATTTTCTTCTAGCGGAGCAGTAGTATGGGAAAAAACATTTTCATCGGGCCATAACGACTATGTTTTTGATTTTGATAGAGATCCGTCTGGTGATTTTTGGATGGTAGGGCAACGCATCAATCAACCTGCTTTTGATTCTTTTTTAACGGTCATCTACAAGGTGGATATCAATGGCGATTTGATTTGGGACACCGTTTTGGATACGTTCCAGAATTGGTCGGGTGGCAGTGTAGCTACCCTGCAAAATGGAGGAGCCGTGATCACTGGTACCAATAATTCAGATTTTCCGCAGGATACCGATTGGTATGTGGCAAAAGTAGATGATAATGGAAATCAGGAATGGTTGACGTTACTCGATTGGTTGGGTACGGGAGAAGCCCGGGGAGGCACCGTATTGGAAAATGCCGATGGTACCATTATGGGGCTTGGCACTATTTTTAATCCCGGAAATATCGAAAAAATGACCTTAGTGAAAATGGATTCTTTGGGGAATGTATTTTCCAGAACCCTTTCCGGAGTTGTGGCACTGGATCAGGGGGATAGTTGCTTGATCGATTCCATGGACATCCCTTTTGATCAGCAAATCATTGAGATCGTAAAAGGCGGATTAACGCTGTACACCAGTACAGATAGCAACGGGTATTACTCCATGCCCATTGATACTGGGCTTTCTACTGTTTCCCTGATTTCTAATTCTCCTTATGTTCAGGCGTGCGAAAACCCTGTTGACGTAGATGTACAGATCGCCGATAATGAGGTAGCGATTGACTTCCCATTGCAAGCCACGGTCGATTGCCCCTACCTGACTGTTGATATATCCACCCCTTTCTTGAGAAGATGTTTTGACAATACGTACACGGTCAACTATTGCAACTGGGGCACCGAGGCTTCAGACGATACCTATATTGAGGTGACATTCGACCCTTATCTTACCGTAGATAGTAGTGATGTGGCCTGGACCTCCGTTCAGGGGAATACCTATACCTTTCCCGTCGATACGGTACCAATTGGGGCATGTGAAAGCTTCAATATTTATACGACCCTCGTCTGCGATACGGCTATTTTTGGATTTACGCATTGCGTAGAAGCCCATATCTTTCCAGATAGTTTTTGTGCCGATGCGGACTCCCTCTGGTCTGGAGCGAGTATAGATGTCAATGCAACCTGTGACGGAGATTCCGTGTATCTTACTATTTTTAATGCGGGCCTTGGCGATATGGACGCCCCTTTAAATTATATTGTCATTGAAGATCATCTTATGCTAATGATCGTTCCGGAATCGTTCCAATTGAACAGCGGAGACTCCTTGGTCATTACTTATCCTGCCAATGGTACCGCTTATTATTTGAGTGCGCAGCAAGTGCCGGGGCACCCCGGAAATAATTTTCCCGCCATCGCTATTGAAGCTTGCGGTACAGACTCTACCGGCAATGTAAGCCTGGGCTACGTCGTCCAATTTCCTGAAAATGATAGTGATCCCTTTGTTTCTATTGATTGCCAGGAAAATATAGGCGCCTGGGACCCCAATGATAAACGTGGATTTCCAAAGGGTTATGGCGAAGAGCATTACATCGAGCAAAATGTCGATCTGGAATACCATATCCGGTTTCAAAATACAGGGACCGATACGGCCTTCACGGTAAGAATAGAGGATGAATTATCTGAATTTCTGGACCCTGCGACTATTCGGCCTGGTGCGAGCAGTCATCCTTATCAGTTCAAACTCAAAGGAGAGGGGGTTTTAGCGTTTCTTTTCGAAGATATCATGTTGCCTGATAGCAATGTAAATGAATCGGCTTCTCATGGATTTGTGAAATTCCGGGTAAAGCAACGCCCCGATAATCCGATTGGATCGATGATCTACAATCAGGCAGCTATATACTTTGATTTTAATCCGCCAATTTTTACTAATGAAACTTACCACCAGGTAGGGGAGGACTTTATCGAGATGGAGGTGGTCGCTGTTCATGATCCTACAGTAGAAGCAGATGATTTGAAGGTTTATCCCAATCCATTTGTACACCAGGCTACGTTTGAGTGGAGCGGACCAGATCTGGAGGACGCTTTATTTGTTATTTATGATATTTCCGGCAGGGCCGTTAAACAGCAGTCAGTAGCGGGTAACCAGTGGAATATCCAAAGAGAAGATCTGCCAGACGGGCTCTATTTCTTTACCCTTTGGTCTAGAGGAACCCCTTTAGCTACCGGAAAGTTGATGGTGGATTAGGAAACAGTAAGCGGTAAACGGTGAACTGTTCACCGTTTACCGCTTATTACGTTAAACCTCCAATAACAAATACTCGTCTCCGGAGGTTTCCCCTTTTACATATCGGAGGTTGTAGATTTGCACCTGTCGGCTAATGGGTTCCATATCATCCATGACAACGCGGCCCATGGTTTGGATGTCTTCGCCGATGATGGTAAATTTGGAGCGTCCGTATCCGATATCCTGATCTCTATTGATCTTAATAAAGGGCGGTCTTGGTCCGCGAATGGCTCTTTGGTCATCGCGGATAGCTAATTTTACCGAGGCGCGCGGGCCTTTCTCAAATACCTTCGGGGGGCCGAAGACAATCTTATTATCTTTAATGTAAATCCCGATTACCCGACCGCCGTCGATGCGATTGCTGACTTCAAAAACCCCTGTTTTCAGGTTTTTAAGATGTAGTGTACGTCTATCTTGAGACAATTCGAGGTTGGCGGTGAATTGATTCGCAGTGTAATCATAAAATTGTTTCATCACACTTAATTTTTCTTTAGCACTCATAGGAGAAAATTTTTTACCAGGAGAAAACGACCCTTTTTCGGTTTAAGAATAGAGTAAGTTTGGTCAGGATGTCATCTGCCTCAGTTTATCATTGGTAAAATTAAGGAAGGAAAGTTAAAAATTATAGTAAAGGAAGAAAGGTTTTTGAAAAAAAGAAGCAGCCTGTCTCCCACGTACAGGCTGCCCGATTTTTTTGAGGAACGAATCCCCAATCCAAATATGAACACCACTCAACCCAGGTTATGGTAAAGGATGTTGCCTCCACCACGCTCAAGAAGGACTGCGCCTTCATGAGGAAACTGGCTCTTTATGCCGGATGACCGGCTAATTTTTTATTATTTTTTGGAAGCGGTGAAAAAGGAGGCCCGCCTCCCACAGTCGGGCCTCCTGGTTTTTTTGAGGAACGAATCCCCAATCCAAATATGAACACCACTCAACCCAGATTCCCAAGAAGGACATTGCCTTCGAGGGTTTCCACAAAGGGCTTTGCCTTCGCGGCTGGTTTTTAAAAAACAGGTCTCATTTGACCCGCGAAAATTTATCGGTTTTTGAGAAAAAACGCAGGGGAGTGTTTGGGTTTATTGTGCTCCCTGCGTGCTGTTTAGAACGAATTTCATAATCATTTTTTGGGTTACCACTTAAAGCGGCCCTTTTACCTGAATCGCGAATTATTCGAAATCCAGGAGGTGAATGTTAACCTTATTCTTTATTGGGTGTAAACTCGATGCAAGTGTGTCTCGTCTGTTTTCTTCCTCAGGGTCTTCATCTTGTAAGGGGGGAGATGAAGAAAAAAAAGGGAAGGAATTGCTAATAGTTTTCTTAGCCCGAATGGTTGTGAGAAAATTTTAGAAAAAACTTAAACATTTTTAAGTTTGAATTTTCCTACTAGCTTTTCCTCCCTTCAATCCCAGAGTGCCTATAATTCTTTGTTTGTATCTTGGTTTTTTGAAGCTGTTGGTTTTGTGTGATTGCTTTTACTGCCCGTTTGGCTTTTCGTTTTCTTTTGTGTCGGAGTCTTTCCGATTGATTACATTACAAATATGAATGTTTTTTTAGGGCGCAACAACCAAAAAAAAGTCGTTTTTTATAATTCTAAAAGCTTATATTTGTAGGGTAAGTATTGATTTACAAATAGTTAATATTTTATTTTTATAGATTTCTATGGCTTCTTTTGGTGATTTATTTCTTTTAATAAAATCCTTGTCTAAGTCTGAAAAGCGGTATTTCAGGCTAAATTCCTTTTCTCAGAGCGGCAATCCGAAATACGTTCAGCTGTTTGATCTATTGGGCGATATGGAGGAATTAGACAAATCCGGGATATCAGTTTTGTATGAGGAAGGAACAAATCAGCAACAAGTGTCTGCAACAAAGAATTATTTATACGATCTGATCCTCGAGTCGCTCCGGTCTTTTCACGAAAAAAAATCTATCGACTACGAGTTGAATAATCTGTATACCAATGCATTGGTGTTGGAAAAGAGGGGGCTATACGGGCAGGCGCTGAAACTCCTGAAGCGAGCAAAAAAAATGGCTCAGAAGCATGAAAAGCACTCCATGCTGGTAGAGATCATCCGCAGGCAACTTTTTTTGGAAGAGCACGACTCTAAGAATAAGAATATAAGAAAGGACCTGGAGCGGCTCCACGATGAGTTGGATGCGGTTCTGGATAAAATTTATGACGAATACCGGGTTTTCAACCTCACGCACAAAATTTTTACCTTCCGCATGCAAAAGTCAAAGGTGGAAAACGAAGAGGAGAAGGCTTATATGGAGTCGATCCTCTCTCATCCGCTAATGGAAGAAGCTGCACCGCCCGATTCTTTTGTCGGAAAATTGTATTATTACCACGGGCATGGACTGGCCAAATTGATGTTATTCCGCGATTTTAAAAAAGCCAATTATTACTATGAGTTGGCCCTTAAAACGTGGGATGAATACCCGGAGATTAAGAGTGAAAATCCCAAATTATACAAAAATTATATCTCCAATTTTCTAAATACCTGCCATATCAACAAACGCTATGACCGGTTCCCTAAGCTGCTGAACGTTCTTGAATCCCTCCCCGCAAAATCAATAGACCAAAAAGCTAAAGATTTTGTATTGATCTCTTCCCTAAAGCTTCTATACTATCTAAACACTTCCAAATACAAACAAGCAGAATCCCTGGCTCCAGAGATCCTGGACGGCTTAAATAAATTTGAAAATAATATTGAAGACAGCATTAAGATCACCTTCCTCTATAACATTACCCTCCTCTTTTTTGCTTTGGAAGATCATGACCAGGCCCTCGATTGGGTTAACCGCATCCTCAATAGTACGGCCGCAGAATCACGACAGGATATTCAGCTAATTGCACGTATCCTCAATCTGGTCTTTCACTATGAGTTGGGCAATGACACCATTCTGGAGTATCTCTATAACTCTACCTACAGAGGACTAAAGAAAGTTGAAAAGCTGGACGCCTTTGAAAAAATAGTCCTTCAAAACTTGAAAAAGATCCAAAACCTACCTCCCGGCAAACCCCTCACTGACGGATTCATACATTTTCAAAGCGGCCTGGAAAAGCTAGTCCAACAATATCCCGGTAAGAAACCTATCGGTATGGAGGAAATGCTCATCTGGGTAGACAGTAAAGTGTCTAAACGATCCTTTATTGAGGTGATGGAAGCGAGGAAGTAGAGGGCCAGAGGACCAGAGGACTGGAAGACCAGATACGTTACTCATACCACGTCACTTTATCTTCAATGGGGTTGCGTTTGCTTTGGGGCCAGTCGATAGCGGGGTAGCCCATGTAGAAAAAGCCGATACAGCGTTCGCCTTCATTTAATTTCATGATTTTGTGGGCATCTTTAATGGCGCCGGTAGTGCTCCAATACGCTCCGATACCATGTGCAGAAGCAGTTAACCACATATTCTGAACAGCGCAGGCAACGGCTGCCAATTCCTCCCACTCGGGAACGCGTTCATCCGGATCGCGTTGGAGGCAAATGGCAATGATACAAGCCGCGCGAAGTGGATTTTTGGTCTTTTTCTTGTATTTCATTTCCGAGAATTTCTCCTCCGGAGTATTGGATTTATAAAATTCTCCCATGAATGTACTTACCCGCTCCAGAGCCTTCCCGGTAAATACCTTAAAACGCCAGGGCTCCGTGTGTTTATGATTGGGGGCCCAGTTGGCATTTTCAAGGATCTCTTCGATGATGGCTTTATCGATTGGTTGGTCTGAATAGGTCTTTGGAAATATGGATCGCCTGTTGCGGATGATGTTCGAAATGGAGTTCTTTTTATTCATTTTTTTCCAATTTATAGTGGTCCTAAAAAGGTAACATATGCTTTCCTGTTTTGCGACTTTCTTATCATTGTTAAAATATTAATACAGTATTCTATATATTTGTTCGGTTTAGGATCAGGTATCCCCTGAGATTGTATTTCTGCAATTGAAATTTAATAGTTTTTATGAAAAGGATATCATTAGGATTTTTTTTTGTTTTGTATGTTTTTGCTACCCTGACCGGACAGGAGACCTTTCCCCAAAACGGCGTGTATGACCAACGTGACGGGCTTTTTGCGTTTACCAAAGCCACCATACATACTGCTCCGGGCAAAGTTATTAAAAATGCGACATTATTGATTAAAGACGGAAAGATCATTGATGTCGGGCAGCGGGTATTGATACCGAAGGAAGCCGTGGAGATCCGATGTAAGGACAAACATATTTATGCTTCCTTCATTGACTTGTATGCTGATTATGGAATGCCAGAACCCAAAGCCGCCGGCAAACGACCGCGTCTTCAACCACAAATGTTGTCTAACAGAGACGGAGCATACAGCTGGAATGAAGCGTTGAAGCCCGAATTCAGCGCTGCGGAGCACTTTTCCTACAATAATAAAGCCGCTGAAGACTATCGCCAGCATGGCTATGGGGCGGTATTGGTTCATCAAATGGATGGTATTTCACGCGGGACTTCCACCTTTGTAACTGTTGGTGAAGATCAGGAACATGAACTAATTCTGAAAGATAAAATCGCTCACCACCTTTCTTTCCGCAAAGGCGTTTCTACTCAAAACTATCCCAGCTCGCTGATGGGCGGAATTGCCCTCCTCCGGCAGACCTACTACGATGCCGATTGGTACGCTAAAGGGGGAAAGGAGGAAGAAAAAAACCTCTCTCTCGAAGTTTGGAATGAGGTCAAAAGCTTACCTCATATTTTTGAAGTAGGCAATTGGATGGAGATTTTGCGTGCTTCAAAAATTGCTGAAGAATTTGATCTGAATATGATCTATCGCGGTAATGGAGATGAGTATAAAAGATTAGCAGCTATCGTCGCCCTTAATGCACCCATTATCCTACCCCTGGATTTTCCGGATGCGTTCGATGTAGAAAACCCCTACGACGCCCAGCTCGTTTCATTGGAAGATATGAAGCACTGGGAGCTGGCCCCTGCCAATCCTTCCCGATTGATCAATGCCGGTGTGCAAGTAGCTTTTACCAATCACGGGCTAAAGAAAAAGTCAACGCTGATCAGCAATATCCGCAAAGCCATGGAGTATGGATTGACCCAAGAGCAGGCCCTTCGGGCGCTAACGGTTACTCCCGCGAAGATTGCAGGAGTGGACGATCGGGTAGGTACCCTTGAGAAAGGAAAACTGGCGAATTTTATCATCACTTCTAAGCCCGTATTTGAAAAGGGAACTTCCATCCATCAAAACTGGGTACAAGGAAAACCCTACCTCTTCAAACCGTTAGAGGAATATGAATTGAAAGGGATGTACACCTTTATGGTTGGGGATTCTACTTATGAATTAAAAGTAGAGAGTACAAAGAAAATGGAAATTGTTGTGAATGATTCAACTGCCATTCAAGTGAAAAGTAAGGTACAAGGCAATATGATTAACCTGGCTTTTGAACCCCAGAATGAAACCGGCCGGATCCGGCTCACCGGGGTTGTTGAAACTAAAGAAAAATGGTCGGGAAACGGGGAGGACATAACCGGACAGTGGTTGAAGTGGCGCGCTACCCGTTCAGGAGATATTCCGAAAGAACCAGAAGAGGAAGAAGGGGCGGAGAAAGAAGAAGAACAAAAGGAAAAGGAACAGGAAAAGCCTAAACTAGGTAAGGTATATTATCCTTTTATGGCCTATGGCTATGCAGAGCGCCCGAAAGATGATGATTACCTCATCAAAAATGCGACGGTCTGGACTAACGAGGCAGAAGGCAAACTGGAAAATACAGATGTTTTGGTGCGCGATGGCATTATCCGCGTGATCGGCAAAGACCTGACCTTGCTAGAAGGAGGAACGGAGATTGACGGCACCGGGATGCATCTCACCGCCGGAATCATTGATGAACACTCCCATATCGCAATAAGCAGAGGGGTAAATGAAGGCACGCAGGCGAGTTCGGCAGAGGTGCGTATTGGCGATGTGATCAACTCGGAAAATATCAATATTTACCGGCAACTGGCGGGAGGGGTAACGAC
>CAZHOV010000170.1:11821-12376 GCA_964534315.1 uncultured Saprospiraceae bacterium
AATCCCATCGGTGGGCAGTCGGCGATCATTAAAATGCGTTGGGGCGCTTTGCCCGAAGAGATGAAGTTTAAAGAAGCTCCTGGGTTTATAAAATTTGCTTTAGGAGAGAATGTCAAACAATCGAATTGGGGATCTGAAAACCGAATTCGTTTTCCACAAACCCGTATGGGCGTGGAGCAGGTTTATGTAGACCACTTCACGCGAGCGGTGGAATATGGTAAAAGGAAAGCGTCGGGCGAGCTAGTACGCCGAGATCTCGACCTGGAGGCCCTTTTGGAGATCGTCAATAAAGAGCGCTTTATTACCTGCCATTCTTATCAGCAGGGAGAGATCAATATGTTGATGAAGGTAGCGGAACAGTTTGGATTTAAAGTAAACACGTTTACACATATCCTGGAAGGGTATAAAGTAGCGGATAAAATGGCAAAGCACGGCGCCGGCGGTTCCAGCTTTTCAGATTGGTGGGCTTATAAATACGAGGTGATTGACGCCATTCCTTACAACGGTGCGATCATGCACAATCAGGGAGTTGTGACAGCTTTTAATTCAGATGAC
>CAZHOV010000171.1:0-12361 GCA_964534315.1 uncultured Saprospiraceae bacterium
ACATCGCTCATCAATGTTCACAGTGAGTTTTTGCACAATCTGCCGTTGTACCGTTAGACCGCTGCACCCTTGTACCCTTGTACCGTTAGACCGTTTTCCAAAACCTCAGCAACACCCCTTCAACGAGCAAAAATGCGAGGGCCAGGATCAGGCACCATTTCCAGAGTTGTACCCCTCTGCTTTTTTCTCCTACCACGGCAGTAAGGTTTGCATTGTTATTGAGATCGAGCACAACTACCTGCTCTCCTACTTTGGTTTGAAGATCGGAGGGACTGAAATAGTTGAGGGAAGACTCTCTGCGGTCAAAGTTAAAGGCGTACTTGAAGACTGTTTCGTCTTGATTGACCAACAGGTCATAATAGCCTGCTTCTGTAATTTGATTATTGAGTTTGAGGAAGGTCTTTTTTTCAAAAGATCGTTTTTCCGGAATAAACTCCTTGTTGGCTCCTTTGAGCCGGAATATCGCCTCGGCGCCAACTTTCGAAGGATCTGTTTCAATAACTTCATCTTTCCCGATAAAATGGGCGATTTTACGATCTTTCGAATTAGAAATAGCCATTTTGTAGAGCATGGGAACGAAGATCTCTGCATTGCCCACCAGATTATTGTATTCTTGATCCAGGGGAGCTGCGCATAGGAAGACGTTTCCTTCTTCGGCTGTATATTTCCCCAAAAAGGTAGAGCCGTCGCGGTATACAAGCAAGGTTTCTTCAGGCCGGGTGTTGAAGCCTGTAAATTTATAATTTGCCTGCGTGACGGGAAGCTTTAGATTTTGGTTGGTTTCTTCAAAGACATCTTTAAAGACAAAAGCATCGGTATTGATGGAAGCCACTCCTTTTTCCTGCTTCACCAGCTGCACCAATTCATTGGCTTGTAAGGTCGTCAAAAAGGATCGATAAGATGGTAAATCGGCATTGACTCCGGGGAAGACCAGCAGATTACCGCCGTTTTCTACATACTGGCTCAATTCGAAAGCGAGGCCAGAAGAAATCTGGCCTAAATCGTTCAAAATAATTAACTGGAAGCCGGGAAAAGCAGAGTAATCCAGCTTTTGGCTCGATTGATTGACGAGATTAAAATAAGGAATACCTTTTAGTGCTGCCGAAAGATAACGATTGGGTTGCAATGGATTGATCGACAAGATATTGATCTTTTCTGCAACATAAAATGAAAAATAATAGGTATCGTCAAATTGGATGGGATAATCGGTAATCGTCAATTGGGCTTCTTGCCAGCCTGGTTTCAGAATGGATATATTAGCCGTATCATAGACCGATTCTCCGGCGGGAATGGTGAGCGTACCCACAGGTTTATTTTGTCCTTCCTGACGAAGAGCCAGCCGGATATTCTCAGCATCTTGATTTCCATAATTGGTAAGTTTTACGATTAACAAATTGGTTTGATTGAGCATTTGTACCGGAGAAATAAACCAGGCTGAATCGATGCTGATATTTGACTCCTGAACGGCTTGCAGTGGCACAAGACTCAGCTCCAGTAAAGAGTCTTTCAGATTTTCCAGGTCGGTAATATTCCGTTGAAAGTCGGAGATCATAAAGGCGAGTTGGTTTTCTCCGCCGTTTGATTCAAACGCTTGCTTCTGCCGGGCCAGCACCCTGGAGAGTTTGCGTACAGCAGGAGTGATCTCTATTTCACTGATCAGAGTAATAGCATCTTCCTTACTGACCAGAAATTGGTGCCGCCCTTCCAGATCATGGGTAATGATCTGAAAACGATCATCGGGAGAAAATGCGTCGACAATTTCGCGAGCCCGCTGTTTGGCTTTATCTAACAGGGAAACATCCTGGCTAAGTGCATTCATACTTTGGGAGTTATCGACAAAGACACTCACCGTTTTTATTCCCTTCTTCACATTCTCGCTTTGGGGGATAAACGGCTGCGCAAAGGCAAACACCAAAAAAGCAATAGCCAGGCACCGTGCCAGTAGTACCAAAAGGTTTCTCAATTTCCTCCTGGCACTGGTTTCTTCCTTTACCTCTTTTAAAAAACGCACATTAGTGAAATAAACTTTCTTAAAACGGCGGAAGTAAAAGAGGTGAATAATGATCGGAATCGCCAACGCCAACAATGCCCACAAAAAATTCGGATATAAAAACTGCATATATAAATTAAAGATTAGGGGTCAAAGATAAAAGAAATTTGGATTGATCATCGAAAAGAATTTAGGGTTTATGATCGAAAATACAAATCAGCAAGTAAACCTGTGCGATCTCAATTTTTATCGAGAGACACTTTTAACTAACAACACAAATATTTATAACAGGATACTTACTTAAGTTCTATTCGGAATCTTGGCGAAAATTCCAAAAAAAACCTCATAAAACCTGCATTTCCCCTACGTAAATTCCTTTTCCGAATTGCCTGACACTGAAAACTTAACCTAAAGTTAACATGAAAAATTGTGTAAAAAAGGCCAATACTAAGTTGTTTTGCAACAGTAGTTAATTCCTAAATTTTTCTTTACTAAAATCATTCAATGATGAAAAAATTAAATTATTTATTTTTAGCTTTACTCGCTATTGCTGTAGTATTTACTGCTTGTAGCGATGATGAAGACACAACTGATGTTGTCGACCCTTGCGCGGGCGTTACCTGTGAAGCAGGTGAAACTTGTGTTAATGGTAATTGTGTACAAACTCCTGTTGATGTAAACAGTAACATTACCGAAAACACTACCTGGACTGCTGATAACGTTTACAACCTAAACACACGTGTTACTGTTGAAAATGGTGCTACTCTGACGATTGAGCCAGGTACTATCATCAAAGGTGATGCTGGTACAGGTGCTAATGCAACTGCTTTATTGGTTGCAAGAGGCGGAAAATTAATGGCTGAAGGTACTGCTGCTGCTCCAATTATTTTCACTTCTGTTGCTGATAATATTACTCCTGCTCAAGTTGCTGCCGGTGATTTCTCCAGTCCTAACTTAGACCCAACTATTAACGGTCTTTGGGGTGGTGTCATCGTCTTAGGAAAAGCCGTAATCTCTGCTTCTAACGATGATGCACAAGACGTTTCTGAAGTACAGATCGAAGGTATTCCTTCTTCCGATCCAAATGGTCTTTATGGTGGTTCTGATGATGGTGACAATTCTGGTGTTATTAAGTATATATCCATTCGCCACGGTGGTGCGAATATCGGTGCAGGTAATGAGATCAATGGTCTGTCTTTAGGTGGCATTGGTTCCGGAACGGTTGTCGAAAATGTAGAGGTCGTTGCTAACCAAGATGACGGAATCGAATGGTTCGGCGGAACTGTTGATGTTAACAACGTACTGGTATGGAACGTTTTTGATGATGGAATCGATACTGACCAATCTTGGTCTGGTACACTTGACAATTTCTTAGTGATAACCCCTGACGGACATTGCTTCGAGCTTGACGGACCTGAAGGTTCCTTCCAGGCTGGTCATACCATCCAAAATGGTACTATCGTTGGTTCCGGCGACAATTCACCTATTGATATCATCAACGTTGATAATAATTCTATTGTAACTTTGAGAAATCTTTTCTTCACTTCCATCGCTACCATCGATGATATGGATACAACGTTTCACCAAATCAACCGAGTGGATGCTGCCGGTGTAAACTTTGAAAACATTAAGTTGAATGTAGAAGTCGGAACTTTAGAAGACTATGTTAACGGTGCTGTTCCTGCCGGTGTTACTGCAGGTGGTATGAATGGAGTAGATATTAGTGCATTTGGCTGGACTTGGGCTGCACAATCCGGCGGATTGGATGGCTTATAAACAAAAACCTTTTTAGAATGCATTTTTATTTGCTTTAGCACAAAAATACAACTTCAAATTCTACAATCTAAACAGACTTGCCTCTCCTCTAAACACTGGGCAAGTCTGTTTTTAAATTTCAAATAATTCCTAAAATGAAACAATTACTCGTTGTTTTCCTTGTCTTCACCAGCTCGATCTTATTGGCTAATCACTCCACTGAAGGTGGGATCGTCAGGGGGCAGGTTATCGAAGAAGCTACAGGTGAATCTGTCATAGCTGCTACCGTTTTGGTAAAGCAAACCGGTTCTGGGGCGATAACTGACCTTGATGGAAAGTTTACACTTAACCTTACTCCCGGCACTTACTCTATCGAAATATCTTATGTGGGTTTCCAACCGCTGATCATTGATTCGGTGCAGGTCGATGAAGGAGAAGTTACCTTACTGGAAAATATCCGGATCAAAGAAGAACAAACCGAACTAGAAGCCGTAGTAATCACTGCTGAGGCCATCAGAACAACGGAAGCTGCCCTAATGACCATCAAAAAGAAATCTCCGGTCATGTTAGACGGAATCTCTTCTGCTAAATTTCGATTGACCGGAGACGCTACAGCCGTGGAAGCCGCTAAACGGGTAACCGGGGTTTCTATTGAAGGTGGCAAATATGTGTATGTTAGAGGATTGGGAGACCGATATTCTAAGACTACTCTTAACGGAGTCGATATCCCCGGGCTGGACCCCGACCGAAATACCATCCAAATGGATATTTTCCCTACCAACCTGATCGATAACATCGTGGTCAGCAAGAACTTCACGGCAGATATGCCTGCTGACTTTGCCGGTGGGTTATTAAATATCGAAACAAAAGACTTCCCTGAAGAAAAAATTCTTAGTGTATCCGCCGGGATTTCCTACAACCCCGGCATGCACTTCAATTCGGATTATTTGACTTACGACGGTGGCGGAACGGACTTTCTGGGGTTTGATGACGGTACCAGAGAACTACCTAATGCTGCCCTGCTAGAAAATATCCCCAGCCCGGTAAATGGATTTACCGGTCAACAAGTCAGCGACTTTAACAACAGCTTCAATTCACAACTTGGGGCATTAAGACAAACCAGTTTTATGGATTATGGATTTGGTTTTACATTAGGCGACCAAAAAAGCTTAAATCCTGAGTCCGAAAAAGATCCTAAGCTGGGCTATATTTTTACACTATCTTATAAGTCTGATTTTAGGTACTATGATGAAGCTTTCTATGGTTCCTACCAACGCTTTGAAGACCCAACTCAATTGGAATTACGTTATGCCGGCACACAAGAAGGTGAACTGGGAGAACACAATGTACTCCTTAGCGGGCTAGCCGGTTTAGCCTACAAAACCAACTTCACCAAATTAAGATTAATGGCCATGCGCTTGCAAAACGGCGAAAGCAGGGCAGGTAAATTCTTTATCGATGATAGCCCGGATGCTGTTGGTAGCTCCGGATTCTTTGCCAATTCTGATAATCTGGAATATAACCAACGCTCCCTGACAAATGTCTTATTACATGGAGAGCATGTACTCAACCAAGGACAAGGAGGTTGGGAAATCGACTGGAGACTTTCTCCGACCATTTCAACCTCTGAAGATCCGGATCTTCGTAGAACAGTCTTTTCGGAGCAAGGAACAGCAGAGACTAAGTTTGACCCGGGAGCGGGAGGAAACCCAAAACGAATCTGGCGATCATTAAGTCAGACGAACTTAGCCGGAAAGATCGATATTTCTAAAAAATACAACTTCAGAGGAAGAGTTGCGAAATTGAGATTTGGCGTTAGCCATACCTACAAGCAAAGAGATTACGAAATTCTGGAATTTGACATCCAGTTTTTCTTTAATCAGGATTGGCCGGAACCCGATCCTACGATCGTACACCAGCCCGAAAACTTCTATCCTAATAGCCCGAACGGACTTTACTACTCTTCCGGAAACACCAATCCGAACGCTAATGCTTACGAATCGAGCGTAAATAATACCGGGTTTTATATCTCTAATGAATTTGAACCTTTTACCAACTTAAAAGCCATTTTTGGCGTCAGAGCTGAAAATTTTGTTCAGCGACATACTGGTAGAGACCGGATTTTCCCTACTAATCCTACCCAGGGAAGGGAACTGAATAATGAAGAAGTTTTAAATTCGCTGGACTTCTTCCCGACTGCCAATTTTATTTATTCCGTTACGGATAACCAGAACATTCGGGCCTCTTATGGCAGAACCATTGCTCGTCCTTCTTTTAAGGAACTTTCTTTTGCTCAGATCTTAGACCCTGTTTCCAACCGTTTCTTTAATGGTAGCCTGTTTACCTACGAGGACTGGGATGGCAATTTAAGAGAAACTTACATTAATAATGTGGACGTACGATGGGAATTATTTCTCGAAAGAGACCAACTGATATCGGTAAGTGCGTTCTACAAGAATTTTGAATCACCGATCGAAATTGTCCGGATTGCAGCCGCCCAGACTATCGTTGAGGTACAACCTCGAAACGTAGGTAACGGAACGCTATATGGATTAGAATTTGAATTCAGAAAAAACCTGGATTTTATTTCTCAAAATCTGAGAAACTTCCAGATCAGTGGTAATCTTACGTTAGTAGAGTCATTCATTGATATGACGGAGTCCGAATTCAGAGTACGCAAGAACTTTGAACGGGAAGGAGAAACTATTGAAGATACCCGTCAAATGGCCGGTCAGTCGCCTTATGTTATTAATACAGGATTTACATACAATAACTACGAGCTAGGACTAGATGCCGGTCTTTTCTACAACGTCAAAGGATCTACCTTGATGGTGATCGGTAATGGTTTGGCGCCGGATGTATCTTCTGAGCCCTTCCATAGCCTTAACTTCAGTATCAGCAAAAAGCTGGGAGAAAAACAGAATACTGCGATAACGCTTAAAGTTGCCAATATTTTAAATGACAAAAGAGAAAGTTTCTTCCGATCTTTCGAAGCAGAAGCTCAGCTTTTCGATCGCTTTAATCCCGGTACTTCTTTTGGGCTAAGCATTAATCATAAATTTTAATTAGCTCACTTCGATTCCAAAAAAGCTGGCCGGGAAGTCTTTTCCTGACCAGCTTTTTTTATTTTTACGCCTGTTAATCAACCAAACAACCATTCCTCATGGATCTTTCTTTTGCTATCATGCTTATTGGTTTCGTCCTGGCAGCCTATTCTGTAGTAGGCAACGACGTTATCCAAACACTGGGTACTTTTCTCAGTTCGAATGAAAAAAGACCCTGGTGGGTCTTGTTTCTGTTTGCTGGTTCTATTCTGACGACAGTCCTGGTATTGGGTTGGTTGAATACAGGTGGGGAATATGTCTATGGTATTGCCTATGGCCGACTGGATAAATTCAATATTCCTACTTCTCTGGAATGGTATTACCTGCTTCCGCCTATTGTACTTTTGGGGCTTACCCGCCTGGGAATTCCGGTAAGTACTACGTTCATGATCCTAACCCTTTTTTCCATTGATGCCATTGAAGGTAATACGGTTGGTGAAATTGCAGGAGCCATGCTTAGCTTCGACAGCAAACTCGGAGGAATGGTACAGAAATCCCTCATGGGGTATCTGATCGCATTTACCGCAGCTATCGTCATCTATATTGCCATCACCCGGTTGCTTGAAAAACGGTTCCTCGAAAATCCGCTTACCAATGTTAACCGACAAATCTGGACAGTGTTGCAGTGGTTCTCTACCGGCTTTTTATGGTGGCAATGGCTGACACAGGATCTTGCCAACATTTATGTTTACTTACTCGGCAGAGGCAATCCGAGTACTGGTCTATTTTTGCTTTCGTTAGTGATTATTCTCGGTCTTTTAGCTTATATCTTCTACAGTAAAGGGGGAGCTGTTCAAAAAATCGTTAAAGCAAAAACTAATACCACAGATATAAGATCAGCTACCATCATTGACTTTATTTATGGCATCGTCCTTTATATTTTCAAATACAATGCGCTCGGCCTGTGGGAAGCAAAACTCCCCATGAGTACCACATGGGTGTTTATTGGTTTGCTCGCTGGTCGTGAAATTGGAATCCGCATAATGCTGGAACGAAAACTAACTAAATACACCCTTAACGATATCGGGCGCGATCTGCTCAAAGTGCTCACCGGTCTGGTGACTAGCGTTATTCTGGTAATCATTATTAAATTAATCGGGAACGTCTGATTCAATTAATAATTAACAATGAATAAGGAGTAATTAAATGAAACAGTAGTTAAAAAAATTTAACTGGTTTTCATCCCGGTATTCTTTAGTGATCACTTCATAAATTATTCATTGCTCATTGCACATTACTCTTTACTTCTATGAACCAAATCCTTTTTCCTACCGACTTTTCTTACCACGCGCAAAATGCTTTTTATTTTGCGGCGGTCATCGCTTATCATACTGATGCAGCCATTACGATGTTGCATGTAAAAAAAGATCCGCCCCATCCTATTAAAGATCCATTTACTGAAGAGATCCTGGAATGGATAGAAGAAGATAGGTATGATAGATGTTTTAAGCAAATTATTGATCAGGTTCCTCCTTATCTGCTTGACGAGCGGGAGGTCAAGATCGTACTCCGCGAGGGGCCGACCATAAAGACTATTCTGGAAGTGGCCGGTGAGTTAAATACCGACTTAATCGTTATGGGAACTATGGGAGCTTCAGGAATGAAAGAAGTTTTTGTGGGGAGCAACACCTCTCAACTAATCGAGTCTTCAAAATATCATGTGCTTGCCGTTCCGGTAGAGGCTACGTTTAACAACTTTTCCAGCATTGCCTGTTCTGTCGATCTGGTACAACTAGATACTAGAGCGATCAAAAAAATACTCAATTTCGGAAAGCTATTTCAATCAACGATCCGTTTCATTCACGTCGATGTTGCGCACAATCCTTTGTTGAATGACAAGATAAAAAAGCTTCAGGAGCAATTTCCGGATGACCCCGTTTCTTTTGAATTGATTAAGCATAATGACGTTATCAAAGGGTTAAACAACTTCCTTGAAGAAAATCCGGTTGATCTATTGGTTATCTATACTCACCCTTATACTTTCCTGCAACGGCTATTTGAGATTAGCTATACTAAAAAATTAGTATTACATACAGAGACACCGGTTTTGGCGATCAGCGATGAGTAATGTGCAATGGTTGAAAATCAAAGATTTTCAACCATTAAATTCATTCTAATATCTACCTTTTTTGTAAAGCTCTGGAAATCATAGGTCTTCGCGTATTCCAGCAATGACGTAGTCACGAAAATTTCATTTGGTTTGCCCCACCATTGAAATGGTGGGTTTTTACTATATAGTTTACCTTTTTGGCCAAGCTTTAGCTGGTGGGGTCTTCATTCTTCATTCTTCATTGCACATTGCTAAGTGCTACTTCCCTACCGCAACCCCTTTCATGGCATCGAGGGCACGCATCAGCAGATAGCCCAGATAGCCTTCATCTTGGTTGAGAACACCAAGACGGTTATTAGTCAGGTGAAGGAGATCGGAGAAAATGGGCCAAAGGAGGGCATTTTTCTGATTAGGGGAAAAATGGGCAGGCCAAAGAAACGTATTGTCAGGTTGCTTTTTCAGTTCCAGATTTTTATAGACTTTATCGTATTGTGTTTTCAGTTCCGTATTAAACTGAAACCAATCATTGAGGATAGCTGAATCAAAAAGGGATTTATTTTCCAATCCTAACCAAAGATTTTGAACGATTGGATTGATGGATGACTTTTGGATTTTATATGCTCGTTCAAAAGAAACTGAAGGATCTGAGATTTCGGACTTACGTTCCTCGTCAGCACTAAAAAATTGGGACCAATTCTGAAAATAGGCACGAAAGAACATCCGGGCATTAGCACGATCAAAGCCCAGAGCGGCAATCATAATAAGCTGAATTTGGATAGCGGCTCCAAGTGCTTCTTCATAATTCCATTGGTTGCCAAAAGATTTAATCAGCTTCAATACCAGCTCGGAGGAAGCATGAAAATGTTTCTCTGCCAGTTCCATTCCATTTATCCCTCCAAACCGATTTATTTCGGGTCGGTATTTGGAAAAGACGATCGTATTATTGGGATTCCAGTTGGTACCCGGAGGATCGACCCGGAAAGACGGGCGCGAGTCATAGTATTGAAGAAAATATTCCTCCAGATTGGGTCGGACCATAGATTTTATAATTTCCGGATCGCCTTTAATGCGTAGCCTGATGTGAGGACCTTTTTCATAATAGCGAATAAAGAAATACTGTTCAGCGATTCCCGTTTGCTTAAGGGTACTGATATAGGGATAAATCGCCTTTTCAAGAAAAGTCTCCCAAGGTTCATTATAAAATAAATAAACCGACAGCCAAAATGATGAAATCTGTTTTCCCATTTAATATAATCCAAGTCAAATTTACCTGAGTTATGGTTATAGGAGCAAATTTTCAGCCAAATTGGAATTTCAGGGATTTATTTTTTTAGCAATGTGGAAAACGATGTTAATTAACTGGTAGTGAAGCTTTTGGTTTTTGGCTTTATTAGGTGTGGCACACCTATAGGTGTGCCACACCTAACAAAAATCACGCCAGAAAAGCAAGGCAGCATAAAAAGTGCTTAACAAAAAAAGAAGAGGGGCAAAACACTGGTGTTTTTGCCCCTCTTTTCTTATCAAAAGTTATTCAGCATTGAAATGCTTATTACTTCTTGTCATCAACTTCCTCAAATTCAACGTCGGTAACATCGTCTGAGGAATCTCCTCCAGACGAATCCGTAGCTCCTTCCTGATCCTGAGGGCCGGCATCAGCTCCACCCTGACCTTGGGTTGCCTGATAAATATCTTGGCTTGCTGCTTGCCAGGCTTCGTTAAGTGCTGCAGAAGCAGCATCAATCTTATCCAGATCTTGTTGCTTATGCGCTTCTTTCAAATCGGTTAACGCTTTTTCGATAGGTCCTTTCTTATCGGCAGGAACCTTATCGCCATATTCTTTGAGCTGCTTCTCTGTTTGGAAGATCAAGGTGTCGGCAGTGTTTAACTTGTCGACCATTTCCCGAGCTTTCTTATCTTCTTCGGCATTTGCGGAAGCTTCCGCTTTCATTCGCTCAATCTCCTCTTTAGAAAGTCCGGTAGAAGCTTCAATCCGTATATTTTGCTCTTTACCTGTTCCTTTATCTTTGGCTGTAACATTAAGGATACCGTTGGCATCCATATCAAAAGAAACTTCAATTTGAGGTACACCTCTTGGTGCAGGTGGTATTCCGTCAAGAATAAATCGTCCTACCGTTCGATTATCTTTGGCCATCGGACGTTCACCCTGCAAAATATGTATTTCGACAGAGGGTTGATTATCAGATGCAGTTGAGTATATTTTCGATTTTTTGGTAGGAATTGTGGAGTTAGAATCGATCACTACGTCGTATACGCCTCCCATTGTTTCAATACCAAGAGAAAGCGGAGTTACGTCTAACAGAAGTACATCCTGGACGTCGCCACTCAATACCCCACCCTGGATAGAAGCTCCGATAGCCACCACCTCATCAGGATTAACTCCTTTATTTGGTTTTTTACCAAAAAACTCTTCAACAGCTTGCTGGATTCTTGGTATACGCGTCGAACCACCAACAAGGATAACTTCATCAATATCAGAATTGGACAATCCTGCATCCTTCATCGCTTTTCGGCAAGGCTCTAGCGTACGTGCTACCAATTCATCTGCCAATTGTTCAAACTTGGATCGAGACAATTTCAGAACCAAGTGCTTAGGCACACCATCTTTGGCTGTGATGTAAGGTAGATTAATCTCTGTTTCTGTAGAAGAAGACAACTCAATCTTTGCTTTTTCTGCAGCATCTTTTAACCGTTGCAACGCCATTGGGTCTTTTCGAAGATCCATACTTTCCTGGCGGATAAACTCTTCGGCCATCCAGTCGATAATGACCCGATCAAAGTCGTCGCCACCCAGGTGGGTATCACCATTGGTAGATTTTACTTCGAAAACGCCCTCACCAAGGTCGAGGATAGAGATATCGAACGTACCTCCACCAAGGTCATACACAGCTATGGTAACGTCTTTATCTTGCTTGTCAAGACCATAGGCCAGAGCTGCAGCAGTAGGCTCGTTGATAATTCTGCTGATCTTCAACCCTGCAATTTCACCCGCTTCTTTGGTAGCTTGACGCTGAGAATCGTTAAAGTAAGCAGGAACCGTCACGACCGCTTCCGTTACTTCTTGTCCGAGAAAATCTTCAGCGGTCTTTTTCATCTTTTGAAGGACCATTGCTGAAATTTCCTGAGGGGTATATTTCCTACCATCAATATCAACGCGAATGGTATCATTATCTCCTTTTGTTATTGGGTAGCTTACTCTTTCGATTTCTTCAGAACGCTCAGAGTAACGCATTCCCATAAAACGTTTGATAGAGGAAACAGTATGCTTTGGATTGGTGATGGCTTGCCGTTTGGCAGGATCACCAATCTTGCGTTCACCATTCTCTATAAAGGCAACGATCGACGGGGTTGTTCTTCGCCCTTCCTCATTTGGAATAACCACTGGCTCATTCCCTTCCATTACTGCGACACATGAGTTTGTTGTACCTAAATCGATACCAATAA
>CAZHOV010000172.1:0-12357 GCA_964534315.1 uncultured Saprospiraceae bacterium
AACCTTAATAATATTTTGCAATTTTACAAATCTTTCGCTTGCGAAAGATCAGATAATAAATCTTTTTGAGTTGATATTTCCCCAATCTGATCCGGTATTTTTTCATTCCTATCTTACCGGAATTCACCGTATATTTGATGTTCTAAAATTTCGAAATGGCCTGTTTTTTTATTTTGAACAGAAGGCTATAAACGGTTGTTACCTAAGCTCAAGATCAAAACTATCTTCCCCCGAAAATCAGATCAATCCACCATACGCGCATTCTATAATAAATCATTATGCCCAATAAAAAAGACACTGCTACGCTTCCTCAGCCCCCCAAGCTCGACAAGCCTACCAACGAGATACGGATTAAGGGAGCTCGCGCCAATAATCTGAAAAATATCGATTTGTCCATTCCGAAGAATAAGCTGGTTGTAGTCACCGGGGTATCTGGTTCCGGAAAATCGTCATTGACAATGGATACTCTCTTTGCCGAGGGGCAGCGCCGATATGTGGAGAGTCTTTCTTCTTATGCCCGCCAGTTTTTGATGCGGATGAAAAAGCCGGATGTCGATTATATTCAGGGAATTTGCCCGGCTATTGCTATCGAACAGAAAGTAAGTACCAGTAATGCCCGGTCAACGGTGGGGTCGCTTACTGAAGTATATGACTTTCTAAGATTACTATATGCCCGAATCGGCAAAACCTTTTCTCCGGTCAGCGGCAATATCGTAAAGAAGCACGAGGTGACTGATGTTACCGTTTTTATTCACAGCTTCGAAGAAGGCAGTAAGGTGCAGTTATTTATCCCGCTTCCTACCCGCTACAAAGACCGGAGCCTCTCGCAGGAATTGAATCTGCTTCTCCAAAAAGGATATACCCGCGTTATCGTTGAGGGGGAGCAAACGCGTATCGAAGATCTATTGGAGAGTGACCGGTTTGATTTTAACAAGACCATCAACGAATTTAAAGATGCCGGGATCAGAATTTTGATCGACCGGTTTGTAGTGAAAAAAGAGGATGAAGAGAATAAAAAGCGGATTGCCGACTCTATACAAACGGCCTTTTATGAAAGTGAAGGGGAGTGCATCGTAGATATTATGGACGTCGAAGAGCGGTATTTCAATAATCGTTATGAGCTGGACGGGATGGAGTTTGTGGAACCCACCCCCCAGCTATTTAATTACAATAATCCTTTTGGTGCCTGTCCTACTTGCGAGGGATACGGCAAAATCATGGGGATTGATGAGAAAAAGGTAGTGCCGAATCCGACCCTTTCCGTTTATGAAGGGGCTATTGCTTGCTGGAAGGGAGAGAAGCTGGGGCGTTGGCTGGATCATTTTCTGGAGGTAGCGCACCATTTTGATTTTCCGGTCCACCGGCCGTATGAAGACCTGACCAAAGCAGAAAAAAAGCTGCTGTGGAGTGGAAATGAGTATTTTGATGGCATCAACGATTTCTTTGCTGAATTAGAAGAGAAAACATACAAGATACAAAATCGTGTTATGCTGGCCCGGTACAGAGGGCGTACTACTTGTACCGTATGCGATGGTGGAAGACTCCGGAAAGAAGCCACTTACGTTAAAGTTGGCGGCAAAGACATTACCGAGCTGGTTGAATATCCTATCGACGAATTGCTGGAATTTTTTCAAAACCTGGAACTCAGCGAATATGATGTCACTATTGCCAAAAGGCTGACCCTGGAAATTACCAATCGGTTGGAATTTATGTGCAAGGTGGGGTTAAGTTATCTTACGCTTGGCCGAATATCCAGTACCCTCAGTGGAGGAGAAACGCAGCGGATCAATCTCACCAGAACGCTGGGCAGCAACTTGACTTCCTCTTTATATATTTTGGACGAACCGAGCATCGGGCTGCATCCGAAAGATACGAACAGGTTGGTTCAGGTCCTCAAATCGCTTCGTGACCTTGGAAATACGGTGGTCGTCGTTGAGCATGAAGAAGATATCATTAAAAATGCTGATTATTTGATCGACATTGGTCCTGGTGCCGGTATTCATGGAGGAGAGGTTGTCTTTGCGGGGCCTTACGAAAAGATCTATGAGGATGCGGCGACCAGTTTGACGACCAAATACATGAGTAACCGCATGCAGATTGAGGTGCCTGCTGTTCGCCGTTCTTTTACTCGTCAAATAGATATTATTAGGGCCCGTCAACACAATCTAAAGAGCATTGATATTACTATACCGTTAGAAGCGTTGACAGTGGTGTGCGGAGTATCGGGATCGGGAAAGACAACCTTGGTCAAACAGGTGCTTTATCCTGCATTAAAGCGGCATTTAGGAGAAGCTTTTTCGGGGACCGTGGGAGCGTTTAAAAGCCTGGAGGGAAATTTGGACGATATCTCCCAGATCGAAATGGTCAATCAAAATCCGATCGGTAAATCTTCCCGCTCCAATCCGGTGACTTACGTCAAAGCCTATGATACGATCAGAAAGTTAATGTCGGATCAGCAGCTATCGCGTATTCGCGGGTTTAAGCCGAAGCACTTTTCATTCAATGTAGATGGAGGTCGTTGCGAGACCTGCAAAGGAGATGGAGAGCAGGTTATTGAAATGCAGTTTTTAGCAGATGTGCGGCTAGTTTGCGAGGAATGCGACGGAAAGCGCTTCAAGCAGGAGGTGTTGGATGTGGAATACAAAGGAAAAAATATTTACAATATCCTGGATTTAAGTATTGAAGAGGCGCTGGAGTTCTTCAAAGATGCGGACGATATTGTGAAAAAGATACAGCCCCTATATGATGTCGGACTCGGATACGTGAAGCTGGGACAATCTTCAAGTACGCTTTCCGGCGGGGAGGCCCAACGGGTCAAGCTGGCATCCTTTCTGGCTAAAGAAAACCCTCGCGACCACGTTTTCTTTATTTTTGACGAGCCGACTACCGGCCTGCATTTCCACGATATTCAAAAGTTGTTGAATGCTCTAAACGCCCTGGTAGAGAAAGGCCACACGGTATTAGTCGTAGAGCACAACATGGAAGTCATCAAATCTGCCGACTGGGTGATTGACCTCGGACCTGACGGAGGAAAGAATGGCGGACACCTGGTTTTTCAGGGAACGCCGGAAGAACTGGTAGAGGTGGAGGAATCGTATACCGGGAAGTATCTTAAAGAAAAATTATGAAGAATCTCGCAGAGCCGCAAGGCTCGCAGAGATTTTCTCTGCGAGCCTTGCGGCTCTGCGAGAAAACCTACCGTTTTGCCTCAATCTCATGGAAGAAGATATCATTATTAGGCACATCGAATTGAAGTTCCTGCACTTTTCCGTTGTTATCTAGAATAAACTGAACCGTTCCAAAGTCGAACCAGGCGTGGATTTCGTTCCAGTTGATCTTAAAGGTATTGACATGCCAGTGCGACAAGGAGGCATTTAGGCGTTGCGCGGTTTTGAAATTGAGTTTCAGCTTGCCATTTTCGAAAACGATCTCAATATCTCCGAACATGGGATCGCTGTACAGACCTGCATATTCCTCTAGCGGTAGCGAGGGAGCAGTTCCTTCTATCCGGCTATCCATGCGGGCATCAACAACTGATTGCATTCGTTGTGTGAACGCATTGTCCCGCTCTAGTCCCCAACTGCTCCAGTCTTTTTCTGCTACGTCAAGATAATGATCCAGGATGTAGTAGGTGAGCGGGGTACTGATCCCTTTCATGCTATTGGTGAGAATGACAATTCCCAGATTTTCCTCCGGTACCATAGTAACCTTGGAATACATGCCATCGTAGCCGCCCCCATGATAAGCCACTTTTCGACCGGCATAGTCCATGAGGCTCCAGCCTAGGCCATAGCCTGAGAAGTTTCTATTCCGGTATTGTTCTTTGGCCCCTTTGCTTACCTTAAAAGAATTATGAGGTTTTAGAAAATCACTTTGGATAGATTCAGAAAAGATCTGTTCGCCTTCATGCTGCCCACCGTTGAGTTGCAATTGAAGCCATTTGAGCATGTCATTGGTACACGACAAGATACCGCCCGCAGCACCCATATTATCCCAGTTGACATAGGGGATTTTCTTATTTCCACCCTCTATTGGTTTGTGCGGTTGAGCAATATTATTCATCGATTGGAGGTCGTCTACAGAGGTCAGGGTACGGGTCATACCTAGTGGATCAAAGATTTTTTCCTTAATAAACTCATCCCAGGCTTTTCCGGAAACTGCTTTGATCACCTCCCCTGCCGTGATGAACATCAAATTGGAGTAACCATAACCAGCTCTGAATTCATAAGCCTGGTGCACGTGCTGGATAAGAGGCAAGAGGTCTTCGGGGGCATAATCGCTTTTATACCAGATCACATCCCCGCTGAAGGTTCCCAACCCTGCCCGGTGGCATAGTAGATCTCTTACGGTGATATGTTCGGTGACATAGGGATCATACATTTTGAAGTTGGGTAAGTAGTTGCGCACCGGATCGTCCCAATTGAGTTTTCCTTCATCTACCAAAATGCCAATAGCGGCGGAGATAAATGCCTTAGTATTGGAAGCAATGGCAAAGACTGAATTACCGTCTACTGGTTTGGAACCCAATACCTCCAGATTGCCATATCCTTTAGAGAGGACCACTTCTCCATCTTTAATAATTCCGACGGCAAAGCCCGGGATATTCCAGTCGGCTCTGGCCTGATCAAAGTAGTCGTCAAATTTTCCAGCCTCCGTTTGAGCAGGAAGAATGGAGTAGGAGATAAGGAATAAAAAGGGAGCGAATAAAATTTTCCAATTCATAATGGTCGTTTTTCCTCCTAAATATAAAAACTAAATTCAAAAGCTACTCATTTATTGAATACAAAACCAATTGACAGAAGGTGGAGGTATTTGTTTTGAATAGGATAATATTTATTTTAGCTTTGTAACGGGCCAGAAGGCAAGCGCCATTGCCGCCTGTTAATTTCAATTTCCTGAATGAAAAATCGTTCGACAGTTATCTTTATTTTAGTGGTGTTTGCAGTGGCAGCAGGGTTTATCGTCTTTTTTGCCATTTTTGACAATAGTAATGACGAGGAATTGGATTGGTTTGAATCCTACCTCGAAATAGGCAATGATCCTTATGGCTCTCTGGTTTTGCACGAACTGCTCTCCACCTTCCCGTCTTCCGATCCGCTGATCGATCTGGATACAACAGTTGCCGCCTCACTCCCGATAGATACGAGTGGTGCCAGCAACTTTATTTTTTTAGGGGAAAGCGCCTTTTTCGATTCGCTCGATGTACAACAGCTCTCTACTTTTGTAGCGGCTGGTAATCAGGCTTTTATTTTCTCAAAAACGATCCCTAAAATCTTGATCAATGAGATTTATACCAACAACTGTACAGAAGAGATCTGGCAGGATTATGATGGCATATTACTTCCTCAAGGCAGATTGACGCTGGAGCATCCGGCACTGCAGTTAGATGCTGCTTATGTATTTGAATACTATTCTCCTGACGGCGATGAGGTGTATTTGTGGAATTATATAGACTCGGCGTTTATTTGCAACACCGAAAATAGCTTTGTGCCGCTCGGCCTGGTAAACCAGCAGTTTGTCAATTTTGCCCGGTTGAGGTTCGGAGACGGATATTTTTATTTTCATACAAACCCCATTCTATTTTCCAATTTTGCACTTCTCAAAGAAGAGGGGCGGGCCTATGCGAATAGAGTGCTGCGGCATTTACCTCCCGGAACAAAGTATTGGGATACGCAGAGCCGGGTAGAGGAATATGTAGGTCGCCGGTTAAATGATCTGGACGATAATCGGGGGGTAAGTGAAAGTCCGCTCAAGTTTATTTTGACGCATCGCTCCCTGGCCTGGGCCTGGTATTTAGGCCTTGGAGCTGCTTTGCTGTACCTGATCTTCCGGGCTAAGCGCAAGCAACGGGAAATCCCGGTTATTGAAGAAATACGAAATACCTCTCTTGATTTTATCAACGCCACCGGAACACTATACTATCTTCAAAAAAATCACAAACGGTTAGCTACTCAAAAGATGAATTTATTCCTTGGTTTTTTGAGGAATAGATATCATTTAGATACCGTAACGTTAGATACTGCTTTTGTGAAAAATCTGGCCTCCACTGCACAGGTGGAGGAGGCAGTTATCGAAAAGATTCTTTTGTTAAATGAAAACATCCATAATACGAAAGCTATTAGTGAGGTTACCTTAGTGGCGTTTCACGAAGCTATAGAGAACTTTTATCGAGAATGTAAGTAAAAAATAGCATAAAAAAATAATGCTCATGCAAATAGACGAAATCAATGAAGACACTTCTCCCGAAATGGATCAACCCCTGAAATCAGAGGAGCAAGAGACGGAAACCGGCCATGAAAACCCTGGTTTGTTTTCGAACCGGCTTGATGTATCGACGGTATACGCCACTACGCTGAAGGTTCGCGAAGAGTTGCACAAGGTGATCGTTGGGCAGGAAGAGTTGATCGATCTCCTTTTGGCGAGTCTTTTTGTTGGCGGTCATGTGTTGGTGGAAGGGGTGCCGGGGATTGCCAAAACGCTAACCGCCAAGCTACTGGCTCAAACGATAGACGTAGATTTTTCAAGAATACAGTTTACGCCCGATTTGATGCCTACCGATGTTATCGGTACTAACATCTTTAATATGAAAACGTCGGATTTTACCTTCAATAAAGGGCCGATCTTTTCCAATATTGTTCTGATTGATGAGATCAACAGGGCACCGGCCAAGACACAATCCGCTTTGTTTGAAGTGA
Organism: uncultured Saprospiraceae bacterium; assembly: GCA_964534315.1. Lineage (GTDB taxonomy): Bacteria > Bacteroidota > Bacteroidia > Chitinophagales > Saprospiraceae > CAZHOV01. Next base: position 6,696 of record CAZHOV010000172.1, read on the forward strand.
TGGAAGAATTTCAGGTGACGGTAGACGGGGTAACATCTATTATGGATTTTCCGTTTTTTGTCATTGCTACACAGAATCCTATTGAGCAGGAAGGTACTTACAAGTTGCCGGAAGCCCAGCTCGACCGGTTTCTGTTCAAGATCATTCTCAACTATCCGGACCTGGAAGAAGAGCAATCTATTCTCAAGCGCTTTCAGACAGATTTCAAGATGAATGTGCAGCGGGAGGTGGCGAAGGTGTGTACAAAAGAAGACATCAAAAAATGCCAGGATTTGATTGAGCAGGTCCGCATAGAAGAACCCTTGCTGGAATATATCGCTCAGATCATCCACGACACCCGCCACAACGGCGATCTCTTTCTCGGCGCTTCCACCCGGGCCTCTTTGGCGATCATGAAAGCTTCCAAAGCAATGGCCGCCATCAATGGTCGGGACTTTGTTACGCCCGATGATATTCAAACGGTTGCCTATCCGGTACTCAACCACCGGATTATTCTCCGCCCTGAACGTGAAATGGAAGGCGTTACGCCGGAAGATGTGATTCAGGATATTTTGCGGAAGCAGGAGGTGCCGAGGTAAGGGGGGCAATGAATAAGGTGCAATGTGCAGTTTACAATTGGGGGGGGTTAAGAAAAATAATATTGTCTGAAGCGCTACCATCTTTGCTCAACGAATATTTTTACCAACGCATTCATCAGGTCGTTCTGTCCTTAAAGGGGGGTGGAAAAGACATATGCCGTACCTAAAGGCACGGTTATCTATTGGCCTATTTTGTTCAGTTAATTAATAGTAGCAAAAGGTTTATGAAAAAGATAATCGTTGAATAGGAAAAAGAATAACTCCCTTTTTATCAAGTAAGGTGTTTTTCCAAGCCCAAGGCAACGTTGCTTTAAGCTTTGCCCTACTTTTATAACAAAACGAACTATCTATGAAAAATAATTTTTTACTACTATTTATTTGTTTGTTTCCGATGGGGCTTTTTGCCCAAAACTGGGAACAAATAGGCAGTGGAGTCAATGAAGCAGTTAGAAACATGTATTTCGACTCGGTTTCCAATTTATTATATATAGATGGAATGTTTAAATTCGCTGGAGAGAATAATGTGGAAGTTAACGGCATAACTGCCTGGAATGGTACTGAGTTTCTATCTCTTGGTAGTGGCATGGATTATTGTAATCCGAATAACTGTGCGATTAGTCCTGGCCCGATTATAAGATATAAAGGAACTTTATTTGTTGCCGTATCTTTTTTAACAGTAGGAGGGGGAGTTACCGCTATGGGGTTAGCTATTTGGGATGGAGAAAATTGGCATTTGGTGGGGGATAATTATGGAGGAGATTTTTCTGATATCAAAACAGTTGCTGTCTTTGAAGAAGAATTATATATAGGCGGAACTATTGTAGAATGGGACGGAAATGTTGGTAATGGTATTCTAAAGTTGGAGGGCAATTCCTTTGTTGATGTTGGCGGTAGCTTTCCAGACCCAAATGACCAAGTCCATGATTTAAGAGTATTCAATGGAAAACTATACGCTATGGGTATTTTTGAATCCGTTGGCAATGGCGTACAGGTGGATGATATTGCTGCTTGGGATGGAGAACAGTGGTATGGTCTTAATGGAAGTTTTGACAACAGAGTTTTAGTAAGTGAAGAAATAAATGGCGAACTTTACATTGGAGGGGGGGGTATTAATGTAAGTGGCGAACCTTTTAATCGCCTCGCCAAATGGAATTGTCAACAGCCCTATGATTCCTGTGGTACCGGCCAGGCAACGGCTATCCAACCCACAGCTGTTTCCACTCCACAGGTCCGTTTATTTCCAAATCCAGTCCGATCCAGTTTTTCCATATCTGTTGATCCGGCTTTTTCTCAGTCCATTGATCAGCTTGTCCTGTACAATGCTCTTGGGGAAATGGTTAAATCCTGGGAGGTAACCGATAGCAATCAGGCGTTTGGGGTAGAGGGGTTGCCTGGAGGCGTTTATTTTTACACCATTAACGGTAAGGGAAGAATGGTGGGGAGCGGGAAGGTGGTGGTTTGGTAAGGAGGAATGAGGAATTCTATAATTCAACTTTAGCCTGTAAGGCGGAAATCCTATATGTATTTTGAATGAAAAGGCGCAGAAGGTAAGGGGAAATCCTGGTTCGGTAGTTTAGGATGCTACACATTAAGTATTTGTTAATTCTGTAATACGTATTGATTTTTTGATGATATTTTTTCAAATAATTCCTCTAGTGTAACTTAAGTAGTAAGGCAAAAAAAATGGTAGAATAATTTTATTCGAACAAATTATTATTCAAGCAATTTTAATTTGCCGCTTAATCAGCATTGACTCGGTTACCTCTACTAGGGAATTTTTGGTAAAATAAAAAAAATACTGTTTAGTATATATACCAAACAGTTAAATTGAACAAAAAGTTCAAAAAACTGATTAATAGCAGGACAAAAAGAAGGAAATATGAAACTTCCTAAGTGCTTTCTTTGTTTGTATATATACAAACAAAGATAGTATATAGAAAAGAAAAAATCAAGCTTTTAAGTCATAACTGTTGTTTTTTTAGTAAAAAGATAATACCTTTATTTTACATTGTATGTATACAATGTAAAAAAGAAATAATCTTATGCCTCGTGTCTCAGCCTTCTCAATCGCTCAAAAAGATATTGAGAAATTCCTTGACCAGCACCGTGATCGCCCTCTTAAAGATGAGGATATAAGCGAGATTTTCAATGTAAATCGCGAGTTCTGGAGACTTCCACCATCATGGCACTATTATAAATTTATTGACGCCTTGTCTGAAAAAACAGAGCACTTTAGGGAAGCGACCCTGGAATTTCCACGGCGTACTGTTAAGCGTTATTTCTGGAAAGAAATTTCTCCCCTGCGTTTGGCTTTATCAGTAAGTCCCAGAGCCTATCTGACCCATTATACCGCCATGTCCTATCATGGCTTAACGGATCAAATCCCCAAAACTGTTTACGTGACCACTGAGCAAACCAAGAAAGAAAAAAAAGGAATTCTTACTCAGGAGGGAATAGATCGAGCGTTTGCAAAAAAACAGCGTGTAAGTAAAAATATTGCCAATATGCCTAATGGTGCCGTTTATTGGCTCAATGGTAAAGATACAAATCGTATAGGAGTGATCAAAACCGATGATGGATTGCCAATAACAAATATAGCGCGAACATTAATTGATGCAGCTGTCAGACCCATTTACAGCGGTGGCGTATATGAAGTCCTTGAAGCTTACAAGAGAGCGGCGGCAGATTTGTTCTCTGTAAATAGAATGGCCGCTATGCTTCGAAAGATGGACTTTATCTATCCTTATCACCAGGTCATCGGATTTTATCTCGAACGATCGGGAGCTTATCGTCCTAATCAAATTGAAGTATTCAAGCGTTTTGATCAGACTCATGATTTTTATCTCACCTATAACATGCAGGATAAAGAATACTCTAAAGAATGGCGGCTTTATTTTCCAAAGGGACTTTGAGAACCCAATTCTTCAAATGTCTCTACAACAAAATCAAAATAAAGATCAAAATTTTTAAGGTCATCTTGCTGCGCGATTGTATCTTTTAATGAAGCTTCAAAGTTTTCCTGATGATACTCTTTATCTGTTCTGATCTTCTTAATAAAATCCAGTGGAACACGTTTGGCCGCAAAAATATTGGAAAGTAACTCCATGTTCTTAGGTGTGGATGGATCAATATCGTATTGGTCCATTAAAAGGTAAATGTCGTAGAAGTCACGTCCTCTGGGTCTTCGATTTGTTCTAACAATCTCATTATAATCCTCATTTTGCTGACATATGGCACGAAGTTTTTCAAAAACAATCATTTCAGGGGAATAAACATAAATAGTATAATCCTCAAAGTCTTCCATTTTCTTTGCGGCGCAATACTCATGGCTGCTGATATCTATTTTAAAGACGGTGCTGTTTCCTTTTCCGATAACCATAGAGCTCCGTCTGATACGGTCTGGGTCATCCTTGAATTGCTCTGCTACTTCTAAAGAGATGACTTTAAATTCAATTCGGTAGCCACCCCAAAAATCTTGCACGTCCTCGCTCATATTTCTGGGACGACGCATAAATTTAATATCATGTGCAAGGAACCCTTCCTCACTAAAAATCTCTGTTAAAGTGCTTTCTACCCTTCGTTTAATATCCTGTTCCTCTTCTTCGGATAAACTCTCTTCCATTGAAAAATCTAAATCAAGAGATGAACGGTTGCTTAAGTTGTAAATCATATCAATGGCGCTTCCACCTTTGAATATGAATTTTTCCATCAGCACGTCATCTGAAACCATTGCTAAAACTGCTAGTCGTTTGACTGTGTTGAGTAATTCCATATTCAGTTGGCTCATATTTTTCTATTTTGCTAAGTTTTAAATTTTGAAAATTTACACTTAACCTTTCAATGCATAAAACCTACTTTTGTAGTAATTCGTAAAGAAATATTTAAAGTAATTAAAAACGACAGACAATGAAAACTTCAACAATTTTCATTCTAATTTTCTTATTCATCAATTCTTCAATTTCTGCTCAAAATATTCGAGGTGCGGACTTTGCTAAAAGTATCATAAACCGAAAACTCACTATTCGGTTAGATGTATATCGGGAAGGACAGACCAAAGATAGCGTATATGTTTTCTGGGGTGATGGCCCAAAGGGGCCTATTTTGTTCAGTTATTTAATAGTAGCAAAAGGATTATGAAAAAGATAATCGTTGAATAGGAAAAAGAATAACCCCCTTTTAATTAAATAAGGTGTTTTTCCAAGCCCAAGGTAACGTTTCTCTAAACTTTGCCCTACTTTTATAACAAAACGAACTATCTATGAAAAATAATTTTCTACTACTATTTGTTTGTTTGTTTCCGATGGGGCTTTTTTCCCAAAACTGGGAACCATTTAATACTGGAACTAATCAATCTGTTCGGGCTTTATACTTTGATTCAAGTGAGAACCTCTTGTACTTATCTGGAATATTCTCAAAAGCAGACGGATTTATGGTTAATGGGATAGCTTCTTGGGACGGATCAAATTTCGAAACGCTTGATCAAGGAATCGATAATTGCAATCCAATCTCCTGTTCGTTTTCTCCAGGACCATTTAAGAAATTCCAAGGTGATCTCTACATTGGAACTCCCTTCAAAACAGTAAGCGGAATTACAGTAAATGGAATTGCTAGATGGGATGGTAATTCATGGTATCCCTTACAGGATGGAGTACAATTTGGAGATGGGTCGTATGGATTCGTTTCCGCAATGGAAGTGTTTAATAATTCTCTTTATGTGTTTGGATCATTTCAACTTGCTGGAGGTATTCCAGTTCAAGGAATGGCACGATGGGATGGTGAAAATTGGTATTCTATCGATGCACCAAACGTGGAAGCTGACTTATGGCTACCCTATGAAGCAATAACATTCCAGAACGAGTTATATATCATTGGAAATTTTCTTTTTGATTTTCCACAAAACCAAAAAATTGAAGATATTATTAAATTCGATGGGGCTAATTGGCACCGAGTGGCAGATAATTATTTTGGCTCCAATTCTGAGTTGGGCTCGATAACAATTTATAATAATCAGATATATGTTGGAGGATTGATCAGCGATTCTCGGTTTAGAATAAAATTTGGTTAAAAGATCAAAAAATATTAAT
>CAZHOV010000173.1:0-12306 GCA_964534315.1 uncultured Saprospiraceae bacterium
ATCTCAAAGTTAATTAATGTAGACGTATTTCAGTACAAGACACACATTGCTCATTCCTCATTGCACATTCTTCATTGCTCATTGCACATTCCTCATTGCTAATCGCTTCCCATTTTCCGGTTAAACCAATAAATCGGCAGCCCTACACCAAGCAAGATCAGCCCGGCAATCGTTTGGACCGGGCGGGCAATGAGGGTGGCTACCAGAAACCAACTAGAAATGGCGATAAATATAATAGGTGTGAAAGGGTAGCCCAGCGTTTTGACATGACCGGGAGCACCTCTCTTCTGCTTCCTGAAAATGAATATGCTGATGGCTGCAAACGTCATAAAGATCCAATCCATAAACAACACATAGGTCATTAATTGCTCAAATGTCCCCCAGAAAAGCAGCAGGACGATCGCCCAACCTGATTGCAACATAATGGCATTGGCAGGGGTCTTAAATGTAGGGTGGACATGGGCCAACTGCCTAAAAAACACCCCATCTTTTGCCATAGTAAAGTATATGCGCGGGGCCGATAAGGTAAATACACCAACAGAACCAAAGGTGGATAAAGCGATAAGAGCAGCGACCAATAACCCTGCAGAATTGCTTATCTTTTTTAAAGCATTGGCAGCGACTGCTTTCGAACTCCTGATCTCTTCAATCGATAATAATTGCAAATAAGCCCAATTGGTTAATACATAAGTAACCGTAACAATAATAGCTCCGATGATCATAGCTCTTGGAATAATACGCTGTGCGTTGGGGGTTTCTGCAGCCAGATAAGAAGCGTGGTGCCAGCCCCCGTATGACCATAACACTCCGATAAGGGCTACTCCTACCCCACCCCAGATTGGTTGATTGACGGCAGGAATGGTATAATCAACTTCAGGCATAACCGATATTAAATAATAACTCCCAAACAATATGATCATGCCGATCCCGATAAGTTTTAATAAGGTAAAAACAGAAGAAAAGAGTTCTCCAAACTTCGCCCGGTAAATATTTAGAATAGAAACAAAGATAATCGCTCCGATCCCGGCCAATAGCTGCCCCGTCTTTCCCAGATAGACCAGTTCATTGAGATACCGGGCGAAGATCAGACTCAAAGCGGCGATCGCTCCCGATGTAACCACTGTTAAAATAACCCAACCGTACAAAAAAGCCATAAGGTCGCCATAAGCTTTTTTGAGATAGCAATACACCCCGCCTGAATGGGGGAAACGCCCCCCCAATTCGGCAAACGTTAAAGCTCCGGTCACCGCCACCAATCCTCCAACGCCCCAGACAATCAGCATTAGTCCGCCGGAAGGAACTGCATTGGCTATATCATAGGGCGTTGCAAAAATACCGGAACCTATACACGCCCCAACTGCAACTGCTGTCAGCCCAAATAGGGTTAATTCTTTCTTCAGTTGAGCCATATCTTTCGAGTAAGTCTTTGCACTCCGCACCTTAGAGAGCTGAGCAAAATAAGTGGATTTTAGAAAAATTTAATTTTAAATTTGACTGGCTAAAACTAGGAAAATTCTTTTAAATCTCCAGTAAATCAAATTGCAGTTTGAGGCATATCAAAAAGACATTAATAAAATTATCCCTTTTTCTGATCCTTTGGATGGCCTTCATTCCGTTTTCGTATGGGCAGAGCCTAGGCACCCAAACCAGCCGCAATAAAAAAAGAGTCTCCATCAGTTTCGAGCTCCACAACAACTTTATCGTGCTGCGCGCTATCGTCAATGGTCAACTGCCATTAAATTTTATTTATGATACGGGAGCCCGGAATATTATATTGACAGCCCCTTATGTGGCGAATGCACTGGGGCTGGAATACGAAAGAGAAATCTCGATCAAAGGTGCAGATCAGGAGAAAGATATTAAGGCTTATATCGCGAGAATGGTAGATTTTGATTTCGGCCCCATTGAAGCCGTTGACCAAGGGGTCATTATTTTGAAAGAAGATCATTTTGATCTCGAACCCTATGTTGGTATTCCTATCCATGGTATTATCGGAGGCAATATTTTTAAAACCTTTATTGTAGTCATCAACTACCAAAAACAGAAGATGTGTTTTTCCAAATATTCTCCCGATTATAAGCCCGTTAATCAGCATATCCGACTCCCGCTGGAGATCATAAAAAGCAAACCGTATCTAAATACTACACTGGTATTGGATCAACAAACACCTATTCCGGTGAAGCTATTGTTGGATACAGGAGCTAACCTTGACCTTCTGTTGTTAACGCATACTGATCCTTCTCTTAAACCGCCGGAGGAAATTATTCGCGGCAGTTTGGGGTCCGGATTGGGCGGTGAACTCCAGGGATATTTAGGGAGAACCGCTACCTTGTCGTTCGGAACGCTTGAAATAAAGGAGATTCTGACTAGTTTTCAGGTTTTACCCACCGCACTCGACACCGTTTTCCAAGATGAAAAGAACGGATTAATCGGAAATCATCTCCTCAGTCAGTTTCATATCGCCCTTGACTATATTGGCGGAAATCTATATCTCAAACCAATTAAAAAGAGCCAGCGAAAGGCCCCTTACGATAAATCTGGTCTGCAAGTCAGGGCCATTGGAGCAAACTTCAACATTTTTGAAATCCAGTCTGTTGTCCCTTCTTCACCCGCAGCATATGCCGGTATACAAGCAGGAGACCGGATCTTGAAGCTTAACGGAATAACGTACAAAAAAATGGATCTAGATTTTATTATGAAAAAGCTACACGGTAAAGAAGGTAAAAAGATAAGAATGGTCATCCAACGAAAGGGTGAACGCAGGAAAGTGCGGTTTCGCCTGCAAACTTACATTTGAGCAATGGCTTGATTTATTTTTTATAAAAATCTTTTTTGCATTTTCTTTAATTAATCATTAACTTTGCACCTCTTTTAAAAAATGTTTAAACCATAGGAAAATGTTTGCAATTGTAACCATTGCTGGTCAGCAATTTAAAGTTGAGGAAGAGCAGGAGCTTTTCGTCCACCAGCTGGGTGCATCAGAAGGAGATACGGTAACGTTTGACGATGTTTATCTCGTTGAGCGATCGGGATCGATCCTTCTAGGACAACCCAATTTAAACGGCGCTTTTGTTAAAGCGACTGTCCTCGACCACGTTAAAGGGGATAAAGTAATTGTATTTAAGAAAAAACGCAGAAAAGGATACAGAGTGAAAAATGGTCATCGTCAGCGTTTTACAAAAATTAAAATTGATACTATATCAACATAAAAATTCTAAACCATGGCACATAAAAAAGGTGTAGGTAGTACGGATAACGGGAGAGATAGCAATAGTAAACGATTAGGGGTAAAAATCTATGGCGGTCAATTGGCCACAGCTGGTAATATTATTGTCCGTCAGCGCGGAACGAGATTTCATCCCGGTGAAAATGTATACATGGGTAAAGACTTTACCCTTCATGCAGGAGTCAATGGTACAGTGGTTTTTAAGAAAAAGCGACTGAACAGAACATTTGTTAGCATCCTGCCTTCAGAACCCGTAGAAGAAAAATTAGCAGATATTCCTTCTGGAAAAGACAAAGTAGCTAAGCAAGAACCTCCTGCTCAACCAGAGGTTACCGAAAAAGCAGAATCAGCTCCTACAGTTGATGAAACCCAAGCAAATGATCAGGTGGAAGAAAATGTCGTAGAACAAGCCCCTGATGCTGAAGAACTAAAAGAAGAAGCTCCGGCTATTGAGGAAGTTGCCCCTTCTGCTGAAGAGACAAAAGCAGAAGAAACTACTGAAGAAGAAGTCAAAGCTGAAGAATCTAAGCAAGAAGCTCCTGTGGCTGCTAAAGAACCGACCACTGAAGATAATAAGGATGCTGCTGATGACGTTAAGGAAGAAATACCTGCCGAATTCAAAAAGGTAAAAGCCGATGACCTTAAAATCATTGAAGGAGTTGGCCCGAAAATTGAAAGCCTATTGAAAGATGGCGGTTTTGATACTTGGGAAAAAGTTGCCAACGCTAAGGCTGAAGAATTAAAAGCGGTGTTGGAAGCTGCAGGTCCTCGTTATCGCATGCACAACCCAACTACCTGGCCTAAGCAAGCTGAATTAGCCAAAGATGGAAAGTGGAATGAACTGCAGGAATATCAGGATATTTTAGATGGAGGAGTAGATACATCAAAAGAAGAAGAATAAAGGTGTGCTAATTTATTTCATAAGATTTTGTCAATTATAGAAAAATTTTATACCTTTATAACGAATTAGTTTTAGTTTTCATAGCTTTATATTTTGCCCCGCAAGCAATTGCGGGGTTTTTTTATTATTGCTCGCTCTATTACGTTCTTATGCTTTTTTGGCTGTGCGCCAAAAGGGATTCCAACGGATATTCACCCGCCTGAAAAAACTGTTCATAGGCATCGCTTTCAATCGCTTAACGATGGTATGATAATGCGTTATCTCAAAGTCCCCCATCTCACTGAATGCTGAGAAATCAGCATCATATTTATCGCTGACATAATCCAGGAGGTCTTCCTGAATCAAGATATGCATCTCCTCAAAATAACGAAGCGCTTCCTCCGGAACTGGCTTACGATTTAAATAAGCCGATAATAAACCAAACTCCAGTAAATGTTCTTCTTTGGCAGTAGCAAATCCGTAATTGGTAAATCTCCTCGACTGGAAGACATCCTCGATGTCTAAATAATTGACTCCATTTATTTTGAAGGAAACTTGAAGGAAAAGTGTAAAAATCTCATCATTTTGCAACTGAAGGACTATTTCTTTTCCATTTTGCTTGGCAGAAACCTTAATACCGGAAAGACCCTGAATTTTTCGTAGTTCATCAATCAGGTCGGAAAGGTCTTTTATCCGCACCAATACAGTCAATTTATTTGTACGGAAGACTTGGCTAGGTAAGTGATAAGCAAATACAACTTGCTCATAATTAGCTAAAATACCGATCAGGTGCTCATAAAATGGTTTGGGCAATAGCATGGATCTTTGAATTATTAAGTAAATTAACTATTTATAACGAATAGCTCATCCACTTTGCTGCCCCGCAGCCCCAATTTAACACTAAGACCTATGGTGTTTTTTCTTCATTCCTGGATTGCTGCCCATCTCCATATTTATCTATTTTCAAAGAAGCAACTATTAAATACACTGTAATCTAAGTTAGTTAAAAATTTTGGGCAATGAATTTTACATCAAATCGAGACGCGGCGGAGCCTGATAGCCTTAGCTATCAAGGCGAGTACGCAACGAAGAGTTGATGTAAAAGACATGGTCAAAAAATTAAGTAATTTAGGTTACAGTGTATTAAATAGGCTCCATAAATTCCTGCTGTATCCAGCCATCTTCACCATTGACCAATCGAATAAACTTCCAATCTCCAATACTATCGAGCAATTCAACCTTCCAGCCTTCATGAATAACTTTTACGGTCTTTCCGGATTTTTCAGGAGCGCTTCTTAGGGCTACCTCCTCTTCTATGATCACCCCAAAATCATTGGCATTTAATAACTTATGATGAACTAACGCTAAGCCTACAAAAATAAATGCTAAAAAAAAGGCGGGTAAGGCCGTGTAAAAGCCAATCTTTCTGTACACCTTGCGCGCACCCCTTAACCAAAAAAATACCCCTGCAAACCCCATGGACCACCATAAGATGGCCCCGATACTCCAAAAGGAGGGATAGATAGCCCGCAATAATTTTTCAACGCTACTTTTTACTGTTAGCGCTGAATAGGAAAATTGATTTTCTTTGACCTGCTCCGTTATGAAATTTAAGTTGCGGACTACCGCTTGATCATCCGGAGCAATAGATAGGGCTCTTTCCAAAAATAAAACAGCTTTTCCTACATTTCCATTTTTAAAATAGCTGTTCCCCAGATTAAAATACAAATCAGATGAATAATACCCTTTTTGTACTATCCTTTCATAATAACCAATAGCCGCTTCGTATTGCTCCTGCTCAAAAGCGATGTTTCCTTTTTCAAATAGCTGTTCAACTTGCCCGTATACCATTTGCGCCCAAAGGACACTTCCGAGTAAGAATAGAAATCGCATGAATAACATTTTGTGGTTTAAAATAGATCCTTTAACGACTTTGGCCGACGGTTCACCTCCCAACTGAAGCCCTCTAACTGAAGAGCTTGATGGTTGGCTTTGCGCATGGGAAAAAGCGCACCTGTAGGATCTTCATAAAACCTGATCTTTTGAATATCGTTGTTTTTAAATTCTACCTGCATTTTGGAACACTCGACCTGGTTGGGCCCGATATACTTTTTATCTTCATCCTGAACATAATAAACCGATTGGGCATTGCCTTCTATGAGCATTTTATCCAGATCATTATCTAAAAAGAACGCTGTAATGTATCTACCCCTGATTTGATTGAAGTATACCTCGTCAGGTGAATTTATGATCAGCGCATTTTCATTGAGATAAATCCGGTCAATCTGCTCATTAGCCATCTGAATTTTTACCGTATCCGATTTAAACTGAGAAGTATCTGACCAGATAAGCGGTTGGTTAAATAGCGTAAATAAGGAATCGCTGGTATTATAGACTAAAGAATCGCAAACTGCCTGTAAGTTAGACTTTAATATTCGCACGTCGTTATAGGCATGCAAAAGGCGTTTATCCGATTGAGCGGTATCCGATTCGGAGCGTAGCGTATCGGAGGTCATAAAGAGCGAATCCGTATCCATAGTAGTAATGAATAATGCTCTTCCTCCTGTTGCTAGTAAATAATCATTTTGCTCTTCATAAAACGCCTTTTGGCTCACAATAGTAATATTTTCGGAGGTATCTCTGAACACTACATTTCCCTCCGCATACCCCTTACCAAGTTTACTGTCGTAATCGAGAAAATCTGCTTGGAGTATTTTTGCGGAGTCTCTTACTATAGATTTCCCGCTGGTGGTGTAGGTATCCTCTTTACTATTGTACAAAATAGTATCCGAAGTTACCACCTGCCCTTCGCTTATGTACCTTGCATTTCCTTCCAGATGAGCCAACTCCTTCTCCTCTTCGTACCGAATGCGATTGGCTGTAGCCAGTTTATCTTTTTCTTCGATAAAGGCATTTTTTTCCAGAATGATTTCTTTCTGAACGCCATCATAAAAAATGACATCACCGCTAGCCCGTTGATCACCTCTCAAAAACTGAGCATTCTCTTTGAATACTGCTTTTTTATTGGGAATATCGTAATACCCATCTTCGCAATAGATTGTCGACGAGTCTTGCACAATCCTGGTGGGTGCGATAAATATAGCCGTTTCGGTAGCAGTATTAAAATACATCGAATCGGTGCGAAGGGTAAACAGGGAATCTACAACGTACACGCTATCCTGAAAAAAAGCCAGCGATTGTTTGACATCATAAACCCCTACTTTACTTCTTAGCTGCGTCTTTTGATTATCCAGCAAGGCACCGGTTTGGTAGGTAGCCTCCTTATTTACCAGATCATAATCGAGACGATCCGTAAACAGTCGTTGTCCTTTATTGACGAGTACAACGGTGTCGCCAAAAAGTTGTGCATATTTTTGCGTACCATTATAAGCAAGCGAGTCGGCATAAATAATCGTTGAATCGCCTTGTTGGATAATGACATTTCCACCGGCAAAAACATCTTTTTTTCCGATAATGGTTGCACGGTCGCAGAACATTAAAATACTATCCTGGCTCAGTTCTACCTCTCCTAGCAAAAAATCATATTCGATGTCCTTTTTGGTTTCTCTGCGATATTGATCTGCGTTATTAATGATCACTTTTTCTCTAGCGGAGGTATCTTGAGGAACGGGGCCTGTTTGGCCAAAAGATAGGTATCCCTGAAAGCAGAAGAGCAGGGCCATCAGCAACCAACGGATCACCCGGGAAGATAATATGTTATGGTTCATATACATTTCACATCAAAGATAAGATAAAGTACGGAGGGAAAACGAACAAAGAGAGATAGGTGTTGCCAGCTTAACGATTGCATAACATTTCGGCGCTTTCTTTACCTACCAAGCTGCCGATGGCAACGCCCATGCCTCCCATTCGCACCGCTACCATCAGGTTAGGAGTTATATGCTTTATGATGGGTGATTTTTCCATTCCGACTCCTAGTATGCCGCTCCACCACTGTTCTATTTCTACTTGCTGTCCGGGGAGAATAAAGCCGTGCAACAAATTCGTAAGTGCTTGTCTGATTGGGGGCGTGGTACCAAATACTTCGGTTTGCTCCTTTTCTTTCGCCAGGTGGCGTCCTCCTCCTAAAAGAATTCGGTTGCCTACATTTCTAAAATAGAAATAGCCTTTTTCCATATGGAAACACCCTTTCCAGGATAGCCCCTTTACGGGAGCAGTGATCAGCACTTGATTTCGGGCTGGAAATACCGGAAGATCAGGAAGCAAGGACCGGGCAAAGCCATTGGTGGCAACCAGTACATGCTCTGCAACCATGCAGGTACCGTCTTGCAGGTAGAGTTGCACCTTTGTCTCCAAGGGATCGATCTGGTTGATTGCTATACCATTAAGAAACTCGACGCCAAGCGATTGAGCCAATTGAATAAAAGCGCGTATCATCTTTCCCGGATGGAGTTGCCCTTCTTGTTGATTGAGCAGAAGATATCGGTTATCCTTAAATTTAAACTGGTCTGTTTCCTTTTTGGAAAGGGTTCTAAAGACTTCTCTTTGACCGGTGATGTGGAAGAGCTCCTCATTAAATCTAGGTATGTGGTTCGCTGCCATTTGGTAGTCTTCTGAAGTTTGAAAAACCTCATAGTTTCCTGAAGGAACAAAATCTATGGCTTTATCTCCTAGCATTTGGCGAAGCAGCCGGAGACCGTTCCATCTTTTTTCAACAAGCGACCAGACCGTTTTGGAAGGCATTTTTTCCAAATCGTCAAGCAGTTCGGTTATACTCCCAAAGCAGGCAAAGCCGGCATTTTTGGTACTCCCTCCTTTGGGTAAAGGACCTTTTTCGATGACCAGTACGGACCATTCAGGTCGATGTTTTTTGAGGTAGATTGCTGCGGAAAGGCCCACAATACCACTTCCTATAATAATGACGTTTCGCTTGTTGAGGAATGCCTCTTGCTCCCAAAAGGAGTAGGAAGGAGTGTTTCGTTTTTCATCTTGGCGCATCGACTTTATTTTTTCGGTTGAACGATTCCTATTGATTATTTGATTTCCAAAATGGCCTGGTATTCTTATCTTTGTCGCGTTTAAAACACGTGAAAATAAACATAAAAGTCGACGATAATGATACAAAGAATTCAAAGTCTATTTTTATTATTTGCTTCGGCCTGCGCCTTTTGTTTGTGGTTATTACCTTTTGGAGAAACGGCAAAGGCCATTCCGGGATCAGAAATCTTTGCAGACCGTTTCTTTACGATAGAGGATCATATCGCCTTATTAATATTGTTCATGGCGGCCGGTGGACTTACGCTAATCAGTATTTTTTTATTTAAAAACCGGAAGTTACAAATCACATTGACTCGGTTCGCATTAATTCTCAATATATTAGGTATTGTATTGGGAGTAGTGTTATTCATGCAGGATAGTCCGAATTTTGGCGCTGCAGAGCCTTCTGAGCAGTTTGGCTTAGGACTACCAGTACTGTTCATCATTTTTGGTATTTTGGCTCTTCGGTTTATTCATAAGGATGAAAAGTTGGTCAGATCTATGGATCGGTTGAGATAAGCGTCATTTGGAATAGATAGACCGGAAACCGAGCATGAACCGGAACCATGTGCAGATTAGCCGTTTTACCTTTGACAGGCAGGCTTTAGGAAGTGAAGGTGGGGGAAAAAGTAAAAAAAACATGAATCACCCTGTATTATTAAGAAATACCGGATGATTCATGTAATTGAGGATTCTCCAATGAGGAGTAGAATTATCTAAGTTGTTGCGATCTTCGTTTTGCGGAGTAATTAACTTTTAGTTGTCCGGATCTTCTCAATTGAGTTTTCACATCCTGGACAATTCCCATAGTAACTTCTCCATCTACTCTAAGGGAAGTGGTGATACCAGGGCGTTGAGGTTCTGGTACAGTAATACGGTGGCCTTCGAGGAAAAGAGGGATTTCTCCGACGCTAGAAATTTTATCTCCCAGTTGGATTTGGGGGCTAGTGCCGTATTTTTCCTGATATCTTCCAAGAGGTTTACCGATATATATGTAATTAACC
This sequence comes from uncultured Saprospiraceae bacterium, assembly GCA_964534315.1. Taxonomy (GTDB): domain Bacteria; phylum Bacteroidota; class Bacteroidia; order Chitinophagales; family Saprospiraceae; genus CAZHOV01. The sequence goes on from CAZHOV010000173.1 coordinate 10,109, forward strand.
AAAGATTTTTTTTCGAGTTTGGTTAATTCTGTTGCTTGAGGCGTAGAGACCTTAAGCTTTAGTTCTGCATCACGAAGTACCGTTACAACCATGAAGAAGAACAGCAACATAAAGATAATATCCGGTAATGATGCTGTTGAAATGGCGGGTTTAGATTTACCCCGTTTTTTCTGAAATTTTGACATGGTTAATTATTTAATATTTAGGAATAACGGTAGTAATTTCGACAATTTAAAGAAGCGTACTAGTTTTCTTCACCGAACGAAGTAGGTTCAGCTTCAGAAATAAACAAAGGAATAGCCATTCTGATTTCCTTTTGTTGGGCAGAGGAAAGTGCTTCAAATTCTTTTCCGTGCCGCTTCATAGCTGCTTCATTTCGCAGATCGTTATAGGCTCCTTTAATTTCATTGTAGACTTCGAGATAGGTTTTATAGTTAGTTCCCCTATCGTTTTTTAGAGATACAATGGCTTTAGTCGGAGCTTCAGCATAGTCATCTCTTTTGTTCGGATTCATGATAAACTCTTTGGCGTTTTCCCGAAGTTCGGCAACACGCGTCATTTCGCCTCGTACCAATAGTTGGTTATCGGCATTTACCAATACGGAATAGACGTTACGAGTTTTCATTTTGGAGATATCCGGCTCTTCATCAGACCATGGCGGAAGTTTTACCAGGATACCCTTATCTTCAACAATGGTAGTGGTTACGAGGAAGAAAATAAGTAGCAGGAAGGCGATATCTGCCATAGAGCCTGCATTTATTTCATTAGATAGCCGTTCTCGGCTTGACTTCTTTGCCATAATTAAAATTATTTGAAGAGGTTTCTAATCTCTGTGAGTACAAACGCCAGGGTAGCCAATCCGGCTAAGATCAAGACGGTTGTAATCCCGCCGCCAACAATTTTACACGCATTAGCGGAGATATCTTCGCCAAAGCATTCTGTAGGGGAAGCAGAATAAGAGACAATAAATATGATTACGATTACGGCAAGCCCGATCAGGCCTTTCAGTGATGCCCTCAAGTTGGTAAACACCTGAAAGACACCGAAAACGACCATCAGAACTGCGCAAACAATGGCAAAAGTAATTGAAACATTAATTCCGAAATTAAAAAGATTGGAGGTATCTCGCTCTTCTTCCGGTAGGGCGTTAAACTCCCCTACCCCACTTGCCACGATCAGGTAATAGATAAGGATAGCTATTCCCCCCAGACCAAAGGCGAGAAATTGCCCGTTTTTAGTAAAAAACTTATACATGGTATTCGTTTAGAAGTTCAGATAATAAAATTTTAGGACACTAACGCCAGGTCACTGGAGTTAAAGGAATGTCAACAATTAATTCTTGAACAGTCCATTATCTGTCATCACATCGACTAGTGCGATAGAAGATTCTTCCATTTTGTTAACGATACTATCGATTTTCGAAACGATGTAGTTGTAGAAAATTTGGAGGATAATCGCAACGATCAAACCAAATACGGTAGTCAAAAGGGCCACTTTAATACCCCCTGCAACGATAGAAGGCGAAAGGTCACCCGCTGCTTCGATACGGTCGAAAGCGAAGATCATACCAATTACCGTACCCATGAAACCAAGCATTGGAGCAATCGCGATAAAGAGAGAGATCCAGACTAGTCCTCTTTCTAGTAGTCCCATTTGTACAGAACCGTAAGCAACGATCGCTTTTTCAACTTGATCTGCCCCCTTATCGTGATGTTTTAGCCCTTCGTGTAATACGCTTGCTGTTGGGCCAGGAGTAGCTTTACATACTTCCATAGCTCCATCCACATCTCCGGATTTTAGGTTGTCATCGATTTTTTGAAGTAATTTCCCTGTATTGGTGGTAGCGATATTTAACGTAATGATACGTTCAATACAGAAAGCCAAGCCAAGAATAAGGGTAACAAGTACTAAGCTCATAAATTGCCAGCCGCCATCAATGAAGTATTTCTTGATAGCTTGATAGCCCGATTGAGAAGCTTCTGCTGTCTCTTCCTGAGCAAACAGTTCTACTCCTCCGAAAGCGAAGGCAACGCCTAAAACAAGCAACAATGCTAATATTTTTCGCATGATTAACTAGGTTTTACGAATGGTTTTGAATAAATAAGTTAATTAATAAGTTTCATTAAAAATATGGCGGAGAGTAAGGGATTCGAACCCTTGATACCCTTTTGGGGTATACACACTTTCGAGGCGTGCGC
>CAZHOV010000174.1:0-12256 GCA_964534315.1 uncultured Saprospiraceae bacterium
CCAAAGAAGAAAGTTTGGTGTGTCGAAACACGAATAGTGTTTTGAAACACCCTCAGGAAGAAATAGTAGCTAAAACACGAAGCTGCAGCGCAGCGAAAGAGAATAGTCAACGTAATTTTTTCTTTCGCCCCCACGGGGCTTTTATGATTAACCATCAATAAACCACTGGCTACGATATTTCGCTGCTATGCAGCTTTATGCTGTAACTAATTTTAGCCCATGATTCGCATGACTCATGTTTGATTCATTAACAGCAGTATATCAGAGCTTTTACTGAAAGTACTTGGCTGCCAGAGCACCTAATCCTTGTTTTTCTAAAAACACCCCATATAAGCGTGAAATAACGGTGTTTCCATTCGACGCTTCAAGGGCTTTTTGATAAATTTTATTAGCCTGATTATTATAACCACCTTCTTCAAAAGCCTGGGCAATGCGGATCATTTGTTCCAATTCATCTGCATTTCGAAAAGCCTCAGTCTTGTTCAGCTTTTCCAATGTTCCTCTTAAAACTTCTGCGGATTGGATGGTAATCTCCTGGCTTTTGGCCTTTTTCATATTCGCTTTCTGAGAAATCTGCCATACGTAGGTTTTACCTTCTTCCAGATTCAAGGCAGCCAAATCAACCACAAAACTGGTATCTGCCACTTCCGCTGCTAACAGAGGGATTTCCTCTCCTTTTTCTACCAGTTGACAATAATAAGGCTTATTACTTTTTCCGCTCACCCAATTAAAGGTAGCTTCCTGAGGAACGATCATACCTTGTAGTGGAAAGACTGGAATCAATTGATCCTTCTTACCCCAGCCTCCGCTTGTTCTTCCGCCTCCGCTTGTATCACCACCTCCTCCACCTTTAGAAGAGGCAAACGCCATTCGGCCCATTTCCCCCCAAAAGCCTCCGGCATCCTCTTCAGAGGGAGGGTCCTTTTCGATCATTTCTGCGATATTGAATTCACCTTCATTATCTAGTGTGTATTTTTTTCCTTTGTACAATAGGGTCGCGTAGCCTCCGGAGCCAATGGTCACGGTTGTGGTTTGCTCAACCTCAGCCGCGCCGCTCAGTGGTTGGCTGATGTCCTGACCTTCTTTCGTATAAGTAGCATCACCGCGTACTTCCCAGACAATGACGGGGTCTGCAGTGGCAATTACCTGAGCTTGTAAGAATAAGGGAGCTAATAATAGCCAACCTAGGAATAAAAGACTTTTTTTCATAGTGACGTAATTTTAATGTTTTTAGAGGTAGAATATAGTTGTTTGTCAATTAAAAGTAAGAAAAGTAAACCGTAAACTGTGAACAGTAAACGGAAAATAAATCAGGGGGAGGTTTATTCAAGTTTTCTGATAGGGTATTTGATGAGGGAGGGGAAGGTTACCCTCCTATTGAGCCCCACCTAGCCTCCCCAGAGGGGAGGAACTATTTCTTCCTCCCCTCTAGTACCGCAGGTTAAAAACATATAAAATGGAGAACCTCCCTGACCATCCTTTAAGATTGGTGCAGGGCACCAAAACCTTGGTAGCACAGGAAAATTAACGATTTAAGATGGTGCAGCGCACCTAGATATAAAAACCAAGGAAGCGTTAAAATCTTGTAAAAAATAGCAAGCTCCTCTGGAGCATTAAAAATTTGGGCTGTGTAAACACTACCAATATATTGCTCCCCTGGAGCAATATATTAAAAATTTACCTTCTTTGACAAATTGTGTGGAATGAAAAATAGTAATCCTTGAATGCCCTTGTGGCTGAAAGGAATATTATTTTGAAATTCCATTTTTCACAATTTTTGTCAAAGAACCAAAATTTATAAGTGGGAAAGCTGCCCGGCCATACTTTAAGATTATGGTGATGCCTAGCAAATTCTATCGGGTGCTATAAGAAAAATATTAAATCTCTAACCACAGCACTACTGGGGAGGCTAGGAGGGGCCCAATAGAGCTCACCATAAACAGCCCAACAAAAATAAATTCCGTCTAAAAATTTATTTTTACGGAAAAACTATATATTATATCACCTGTTCTTTAATAAGATGTGTTTAATTTTGAGGAAGTATCTTTATCTAAACTATTAACTATGCAAACTGTAGCTCCCTACCAGCCCAAACATAAAGTCCGAATCGTAACCGCCGCTTCTCTCTTCGACGGCCACGATGCAGCGATCAATATCATGCGCCGTATTATGCAACGGTCAGGTGCCGAAATTATCCATCTCGGACATAACCGCTCCGTACAGGAAATCATCGACACGGCCATCCAAGAGGACGTTCAAGGGATCGCCATCACCTCCTATCAGGGCGGGCACGTGGAGTATTTCAAATATATGTATGACCTGCTGAAAGAGCGGGGAGCGGACCATATCAAGATCTTTGGCGGAGGTGGCGGAACGATCCTGCCCACAGAAATTGAAGAACTACACGAATACGGCATTACGCGGATCTACTCTCCTGATGATGGACGCACCCTCGGCCTCCAGGGGATGATCAATGATGTTTTGAAGCACTGTGATTTCCCCATCGGCGATAAAGTAAATGGCGAATTAAAAATACTTTCTGAAAAAGAACCCAAAGCAATCGCACGTTTGATCTCTGCAATCGAAAACAACCCGGAACAGAATAAATCCTGGTTAAAGGATATGCAAACGACTCCGGAAGAAAAAATCATTCCGGTATTAGGAATCACCGGCACCGGCGGAGCCGGAAAATCCAGCCTCGTCGACGAACTCGTCCGCCGTTTTCTGATGGATTTTAACGATAAAACCATCGCCATCATCTCCGTAGATCCTTCTAAACGAAAAACCGGAGGAGCCCTCCTTGGAGACCGTATCCGGATGAATGCCATTAATAGCAACCGGGTGTATATGCGTTCGCTGGCTACCCGCCAATCCAACCTGGCACTTTCCAAGCACGTACAAGGAGCACTGGACATCCTTAAGGCTTCTCAGTATGACCTCATCATTCTGGAAACCTCAGGTATTGGCCAATCCGATACCGAGATCGTTGACCATTCGGATGTCTCGCTCTATGTGATGACGCCTGATTATGGGGCTGCCACTCAACTGGAGAAAATCGACATGCTCGATTTTGCCGACATCATCGCCATCAATAAATTCGATAAGCGCGGGGCGCTGGATGCTTTAAGGGATGTAAAAAAACAGTACCGACGCAATAATATGCTCTTTGAAGCCAAGGACGAAGATATTCCCGTCTATGGAACGATCGCTTCTCAGTTTAATGACCCAGGTACCAATAACCTGTATAAGAAGATCATGGAAGTGATCGAAGAACGCACCAAAGCACCCCTTAAATCTACCTTTCAGGTTTCGAAAGAAATGAGTGAGAAGGTCTATATCATCCCGCCCCGCCGGGTGCGTTACCTCTCTGAAATTGCAGAAAACAACAGGGCTTATGACGAATGGGCTGAAAAGCAATCAGAGGTTGCCAGGAAATTATTTGCGCTGAACGAATCTAAGAAACTGATTGAATCGCAAGAGTTGGAAAACAAAGATTCGATATTGAAGGGAATGGAAGACACCTACCAGGAGGTCTCGCTCGACCTCGATGGGAAGGTAAAACGTATTATCGACCATTGGGAGGAGAAAAAGGAGGCCTATGCTGCCGATGAGTTTGTCTATAAAGTAAGAAATAAAGAAATCAGAGTTCCAACGTTTACCAAATCTCTGTCGCACTCCCGCATTCCGAGAGTAGTGCTACCCAAATTCAAGGACTGGGGAGAAATCGTGCGCTGGTCCTTACAGGAAAATGTACCTGGCGAATTCCCCTACACGGCAGGGGTTTTCCCGTTCAAGCGAAAAGGAGAAGACCCCACCCGAATGTTTGCCGGAGAAGGTGGGCCGGAACGTACAAACCGCCGTTTCCATTACCTGTCTTCTGATATGCCCGCCGCCCGCCTGTCCACTGCCTTTGACTCAGTAACCCTTTACGGAGAAGATCCTGATCACCGGCCGGATATTTACGGTAAGATCGGAAATTCAGGAGTAAGCGTTTGCTGCCTGGACGATGCCAAAAAGCTTTATTCCGGCTTTGACCTTTGCGATCCGAAGACCTCCGTCTCCATGACGATCAACGGTCCGGCTGCTACTATTTGCGCCTTTTTTATGAATGCTGCCATCGACCAGCAATGTGAAAAGTATATCCGCGAAAACAACTTACAACACCTGGTAGAAGCCAAATTGAAAGAAGTTTATGATGACAGAGGATATGAACGCCCCCATTACAAGGGAGATATACCGGAGGGGAATCAAGGCTTGGGGCTTTTACTATTGGGCGTAACCGGTGATCAGGTGCTGGAAGAATCCGTCTACAATGAATTAAAAGCCAAAGCGCTTTCATCCGTTAGAGGAACGGTGCAAGCAGATATTTTGAAAGAAGACCAGGCTCAAAACACCTGTATCTTTTCTACAGAATTTTCTTTAAAATTGATGGGAGATGTGCAGGAATATTTCATTCATAATAAAGTCCGAAATTTCTATTCCGTATCTATATCGGGATACCATATTGCGGAAGCGGGAGCCAATCCGATCTCTCAGTTAGCCTTTACGTTGGCCAATGGCTTTACCTTTGTGGAATATTACCTTTCCAGAGGAATGGATATAGACGATTTTGCACCGAACCTATCTTTCTTTTTCTCCAATGGGATCGATCCGGAATATGCCGTTATCGGCCGGGTTGCACGGCGCATTTGGTCTAAGGCTATGCGCGAAAAATATGGGGCGAATGATCGCTCTCAAAAACTAAAGTACCATATTCAAACGTCCGGACGGTCACTACACGCTCAGGAGATCAGCTTTAATGATATCCGTACCACGCTCCAGGCATTGTATGCCATTTATGATAATTGTAATTCATTGCATACCAATGCCTATGACGAAGCGATCACGACTCCAACCGAGGAAAGTGTACGACGAGCGGTCGCCATCCAGATGATTATCAACCATGAGCTAGGGTTAGCAAAAAATGAAAATCCATTACAAGGCTCGTTTATCATAGAAGAACTGACGGATCTGGTTGAAGAAGCCGTCTTAATGGAGTTTGACCGCATCACGGAGCGAGGCGGTGTGCTGGGTGCCATGGAAACCATGTATCAACGTGGTAAGATTCAGGAAGAAAGCTTGTACTATGAAACGTTGAAGCATACCGGCGAATACCCGATCATTGGTGTAAACACCTATTTGTCAAAAGAAGGCTCGCCAACCATTATACCACAAGAAGTCATTCGGGCAACGGTAGAGGAAAAAGAAAATCAGATCAAAACCCGTGATAATCTACACAAGGCCAGAGCAGCTCAAATCGCAGATACGCTGCACCACTTGCAACACACCGCTATTGCCAACCAAAATATCTTTGAAGCCCTGATGGAGGCGACCAAGGCTTGTACGTTGGGCCAGATCACTCATGCGCTGTATGAAGTAGGGGGCCAGTATCGGCGGAATATGTAAACCAGAGGACAGGAGGATCGGAGGATCAGACAATCAGATCAGTCTAAAGGACTGTCATTCCCTAAACTAGGCGGTAACGCCCCTGGGACAAGAGGACCGGAAGACAAGACGACCAGAGGAAGGTAGGAAACGACAAAAAGATTTGATTAATAAGGTAAACGATACAGATAAACGAATCTAGATAAAAATTAACCCCTCATTTGTCTAATTTTTTACTTTTTAAATGAAGTTATAATTGGAAAATTCATCAATTGATTCCTAATTTTAAAAGAGATCAATTACTAAACACCCAGCCAATGAAAACTTTTAATATTCCCGCCTTTTTACTTTTCTTTTTGATTATTCCAACGCTAAATGCCCAGCAGCAGTTTGTTGATGAAACTTTTAGTAATGGTCAGGTCTATCCAAGCTTTAATGAATTTAATGGCACGTTCAGTTTTGAAGATTTAAATGCATTGGCTATTCAAAGTGATGGTAAAATAATTGCTACCGGATGGGTTAATGATTCAATAGGAGTTTGTAGGATAAATACAAACGGTTCAATAGATACCACTTTTGGAAATGGAGGGTACGCTGTTTTTGGTTCAAGCGCGTCTGGACTTGATGTAGAAGTGTTACCGAACGGAAATATTTTAGTGGGTGGAAGATTAAACGGGAATTTAGGATTAGTTCAATTTGATGCTAACGGACAAATAAACGAAGCGGCCTATTTTAATGGATCGACTGAATTTGATTTAAAAATAAATTCTTTTGAAGGACTTGGTGAAATGGCAATACTCCCAAATGGGAAGGTCATTTTGGTTGGCTCTTACGTAGTAGATGGAGAATATAATGGATATGTTATTAAAGTCAACGCTGAGGGACTCTTGGAAGAAACCTTTGGTAATGATGGCATTATAAGTATTGATGCTGGTGATGAGGAAGAAGATGATGCTATAAGATGCCGATTCCACTCTTGGGTTTTCAATTATGGCATCAAAAATCTTACTTCAACCTGATAATAAATTCATAGTAGCTGGAACTACCTATGATGGCTATGGAGACATATCAAAATTTGCATTTGTAAGGTATCTACCTTCTGGACAAATTGATGAAACTTTCGGAATTAACGGATTAATTTTCACCCCCTTGTATAATCCATGGCTTAATGATGCTATCTTTCAACCAGATGGCAAAATAGTGGCCGGAGGAACGGTACTCTTGGGCCATATCCAGGAATTCCTCAATTTGCACTGGTTCGATACCTTCCCGTATTTGCAGTTGGCGTGATAAACTTCGAAGAAAAGAATATCTTTATGGATGTCTATCCCAACCCAATAAAAGACAAAACTACTATTCAGTACACTTTATCTGAGTCAACAACTTTTTCAATACAACTGGTAGATGTCTCAGGAAAATTTTCGAAAACGATTCTTCCAAAACAAACCATGCCGGCCGGAGATCATCAACAAGAAATCAATTGCTCCAACCTCCCCAATGGCACTTATTTTTTAACTTTTTTATCAAAGAATGGTCAGCAATCCGTACAGGTTCTAGTGCAGCATTAAAGTTTCTGCTATTCATTCTTTGGTACTTTCCTATTTTCCCATTTTCCCACTCATGTGGTCTGTCCCACCATTGAAATGGTAGGTTGATAATTGTATTCTTATCAGGTAGTTTTCATTTTGAGCCAATCTTTAGCTACTTTCCTAATTTCCTTCTTTCCTGATTACCTATTTTCCTATTTTCCTATTTTCCAATTTTCCTACTTTCCCATTTTCCTTCAATCCTTCAACTCCCGCTTCGCCTTAAACTCCGAGCCTTCCTTCCATTCCGGCCAGGTCTCCTCATTGGCTAACCGCTGACCAATATTGAAAAACAACTGAGCATCCTGAAGAATACCCCCCAAATCCCATTCTTCAGCATTATACTCATCAGAAGGCTGATGGTAATTGGTGGAGGTGTATTTTTCCTTTTGCTCCATAGCGTATTCTTTACCTTTGTGCAAATGGTCATAGCCACCTTCAGCATAAAGCGCAGGCACACCCACCTTCGCAAAACTAAATTGATCTGAACGGAAGAAAAACCCCTTCTCGGGTTCCTGCTCTGGCTGCATGTACCGCCCCTGCTTCTGCGCCTCGTCTTTCGCATAATCCTCTAACTCCGATTGCCCATAGCCTACAACAGTCAAGTCTTTCATCGGCCCCACGATATTCATACCATCCATATTCAATACGCCAACGGTCTTGTTCAGCGGATAAATAGGGTTCTCCGCATAAAAAGCGGATCCTAACAAGCCTTGCTCCTCGGCAGTAACAGCCAAAAAGATGACCGAACGCTCCGGCTTCTGTTCTAGTTTCGTAAAGGCATGTGCAATGGAAAGCAAGCTGGACGTACCGGTAGCATTATCCAACGCACCATTGTAAATAGAATCTCCTTTAACCGGCGCTCCTATCCCCAAATGATCCCAATGCGCAACATAGATAATGTATTCATCCGGACGCTCCCTTCCGGTGATCTTCCCGATCACATTTTGAGAAACATCCTTTTTAATGGTATTATTGATCGAGGCAGAAACGGTCAAGCCGAGCGAAAAGGGTTTAAAATCTTTTGAGCGCGCCTTTTCAAAAATGCGGGTTTGCTCTATAGGGGCCGCTTTGAATAACTCCGAAGCAGCCGTGATCGATATCCATCCCTCCATCGCACATTGATAATCGCCTGCACTCGGTAAATGTAGCTGGCTCCCTGCCCACGAACTCTTGACCACAAACCAGGGATAGCCCGCAGGTACGGTTTGATGGATAATTAATACCCCATCAGCACCCTGCCTGGCCGCCTCCTCATATTTGTAGGTCCATCGACCATAATAGGTCATGGTTTTCCCTTTAAAAAAGGTACTGTCACCACTTTCAAAACCAGGATCATTCACCAAGACGACTGCTGTTTTCCCTTTCATATCCAGTCCTTCATAGTCGTTCCAGCCATATTCAGGGGCTACAATTCCGTAACCACAAAATACAAGTTCCGACTCTTTTACTTCTACCGATTCAACCTCTCTGGAGGTGCCAATCATAAAGTCTTCTTTATACTTCAACTCCAAATTCCCCTTGGGGCCTTTTACCGTCATGATTTCATCTGGCAGTCCGTTAATATCTACTAAAGGTACATCTTGAAAATAGCTATTGCCATTTCCGGGTTCTATTCCCATTTTTTCAAAGGTAGATTTCAAATATTCTACCGTTTTCTTACCACCTGGGGTACCGGGTAAACGACCTTCAAATTCGTCTGAGGCCAGTGTTTTTATGTGTTCCTTGATCTCCTCAATATCGACAGGTACAAATTCATTACCAGACTGTTCAACAGGAGTACATTGGTAAAAAGAGGCAATAGAGAAAATCAGAATAATTACGTAAAAATGTAGTCGCTTCATAAGTATTATTAGTTATGTTAATTATGTTTGATTTTTTATTTCCCTTTGCACCCTTCCTACCCACGACACCTAGATCCCCGGAAACCTGGATACCTCTACTTCACTTCCTCTCCCCTCGAAGCTTGCGGCAACCGGTACCAGTCTTCCCGTTCAAAATGCACATTAAGCGCTCCCAGGGCTGATTGTATCCGTTCCAGTTTTGTGGTGCCCAGAACAGGGATGATCCCTGCAGGGTGTTTTCGAAGCCACCCTAGCAACAATTGGTCTTTCGTAGCATCGTATTTGTCCTCCAGGCCCTCTAAAACTACATTGATCCGTTGAATTCGGGTATCATCAGATTGCTTAAACAAAGCTCCGCCGCCTAACGGACTCCAGGCCATTGGCCGTATGCCCAGTTTCATACACTGATCTAAGGTACCATCAAAAAAGGCCTCTAAATGTAGCAAAGATATTTCAATCTGATTAGTCACTAGCGGTGTCTTTGTTTGCAGTAAATCAACCTGTGAAGGCGTAAAATTGGAAACTCCAAAAGCCAGAATTTTTCCTTCCTTTTTGAGTTCTTCAACCGCTCCTTGAATTTCTTCAGGATCCATCAAAAAATCAGGCCGATGAATCAGGAGAACATCCAGATAATCCGTTCCCAAATGGAGCAGGGATTGATCGACAGATTGGATAATATGTTCCTTACTGGAATCATAAGATTTAATCTTATACTCCGGGCGGTTCTCACTCACCAGCTTAATCCCACATTTACTGATCAGTTGCATCTTAGACCGCAGTTCGGTATCTTTTTTCAACACCTTTCCAAACAATGCCTCTGTCGTGTAATGCCCATAAATATCTGCATGATCAAAGCAGTTTAACCCTAGATCCAAACAGCCACGAATGAACCGCTCCACTTCGGTGGCAGAGAAATTTTGTCCCCACTTGCCTAAGAGCATCGTTCCGATAATAAAGGGTGAAAATTCTATAGATTTTGTACTGTCCAAGCTGAAGGTATTGGTGTTTTTATACATTTAACAGTTTTGTCTTACTCCCTGCATCTTGTTCCATTCTCCTGCTGACACTGCTGGTTTAGACGCTATCCCACACTGGTGACTAGTTTGAACGTCAACCACTGCTGATTTGGACATCATCATCCAAACCCAAATCCACTGCTGATTTGGACATCATCATCCAAACCCAAGTCCGCTGTTGGTTTGGACGTCCTCGTCCAACCCCAAGTCCGCTGTTGGTTTGGACGTCCTCGTCCAAACCCAAATTCCGGGGACGTCCTCGTCCCCATGCACCTAGCCCCGCATCTCCTTCACCCTCCGCTCCATTTCCTCAACATCAAAACGGCGACCAAAAATCTCCTGCCGACACTTTACTATCCACGGTTTACCGTTCACATTAAATTTTCCTATCTTTAAGCGGCAAATCAAAATTGCTTGTAGAATAAATCTGTTCGGCCATTATAGACTAAGTGATTGAATACCTGGAATGAACGCAGGAAATAATGACCGAACTCAAAAAGATTTTTTATACCAATTTTTTTGCCTTACTACTTAAGAATTCACTCAAAATTAATCATCATCGTATGAACTTTCGAATTATTACTCAACTTTGTCTGATCCTTATGCTTACTTTCGGGATGACATCAGGATTACACGCTCAAAAAAAGAAAAAAAACAAGGAAGATCAAAAAACGGAAAAGCCTGCCCACTATCTGGATGAACTGTCCGTCTCCGGGCTTAAGTTCAGATCAGTAGGTCCGGCATTAACCTCCGGCAGAATCTCTGATTTTGCCGTTCACCCCACTAAGCCTAGCACTTATTACGTGGCCACTTCTTCAGGCGGCGTATGGAAAACAACTAATGCAGGAACCACCTACCAACCCATCTTCGATAGCCAAGGCTCCTATTCGATCGGGGTGGTGACGTTAGACCCAAACAACCCAAATACCGTCTGGGCAGGAACAGGTGAAAATAATAACCAACGAAGTGTGGCCTACGGCGATGGAGTTTACAAATCGATAGACGGCGGTAGATCCTGGAAACATATGGGCTTGAAAGAATCTGAACATATCGGAAGTATTGTGATCGACCCCAGCAATTCTGATATAGTATATGTAGCAGCTATCGGGCCACTCTGGAGTAAAGGAGGTGACCGGGGTGTCTATAAAACAACAGATGGTGGAGAGACCTGGGAAGCGGTGCTAACCGTAAGCGAACATACCGGAATTAATGAAGTGGTGATGGACCCCCGCAACTCTGATATCCTCTACGCATCTGCTCACCAACGTCGCAGACATGTCTTTACCTACCTGGGGGGTGGCCCGGAATCCGGCCTGTATAAATCGACAGACGGTGGTAAAAACTGGAAAGAGATCAATAAGGGCTTACCCGGAGTTGACAAAGGCCGAATCGGCCTGGCTATTTCTCCTGCTGATCCGGATATCATCTACGCCATAGTAGAAGCCGCCCAAGGGAAAAGCGGATTCTATAAGTCAACTAACGGAGGTGCCAGCTGGCAAAAGCAAAGCAGCTACGTCACCAGTGGCAACTATTATCAGGAAATTATTGCCGACCCGGTTGATCCGGATAAGATCTATGCCATGGATACCTGGATGCACTACTCAGATAATGGAGGAAAGTCCTTCAAAATGGTCGGGGAAGTCACCAAACACGTTGATAACCACTGTATATGGATTAACCCCAATAATACCGACCACTGGATCGTCGGTTGTGATGGCGGCATCTATGAAACCTGGGATGCTGCCAAAACCTGGGATTTCAAAAAGAACTTACCGGTAACCCAGTTTTATAAAGTGGAGGTAGACAATTCTGAACCTTTCTACTATATCTACGGTGGCACACAAGACAACTTCAGTATGGGTGGTCCTTCCAGAACAATTTCCGGCAACGGCATCGTCAACGAAGATTGGTTTATCACCCATGGAGGAGATGGATTTGAAACACAGATTGATCCGAAAAACCCAAATATTGTCTATGCTCAATCGCAATACGGAGGGCTATCGAGATACGACCGAAGCAGTGGGGAAGAGGTAAGCATCAAGCCACAACCCCGAAAAGGAGAAAACTCCTATCGATGGAATTGGGATGCACCGCTGGAAGTCAGTGACCATAAAGATGGACGCATCTATTTTGCCGCTAATAAATTATTCAGAAGTGATGATCGGGGCGATAGCTGGGACGTCATCAGTAACGACCTGACCCGTCAGATCAATCGAAATGAACTCGAAGTGATGGGACGCGTGTGGGGTATTGACGCCGTTAATAAGAACAGATCGACTTCTCCTTACGGAACGATCGTTGCTTTCTCCGAATCTCCAATCAATGAAGATTTATTATATGTAGGCACTGATGATGGCTTGATCCAACGCACTGAAAATGGAGGTGA
>CAZHOV010000175.1:0-12236 GCA_964534315.1 uncultured Saprospiraceae bacterium
AGAGACAGGACGTTGAAAATTAAAATTATCAACCCACCATTTCAATGGTGGGAGCTACAAAACCATGACAATCCAAAGCGGCTCATCAATTTTTCAAAGTTGGTGCAATGTGCAATGCAGAAAAAAGCACAAAGAAGCTAAACAGCAGCTAGCGTTTCATCAAAAGAGACAGGACGTTGAAAATTAAAATTATCAACCCACCATTTCAATGGTGGGAGCAATATGAACCCGACAATTCAAAGCGTCTCATCAATTTTTCAAAGAAAAATTGAAGGACTAGAAAAAAGAGCGTGAACGCTGAATGGTTGGGAGTTCTTTTTGAACAAAACCGACGTTCTATCATTATTACTTAGGTAGTTTAATAATAATACCTTAAATTTGCTTTGCAAAATATAAAGTATCTATCTAAAACTTTTCCGAAAAAAATATGCTAAAACATATTTATTCTAAATAATCATTTTGAAATCGAAATTAATTAGATAAAAAAATAGGATATATGAGTGTTGCAACAACAACTGACAGCCTTCAAATGATCAAAGAAAGTGCTCGCGATTTCGCCGAGCAATATATTCGTCCTTATGTAATGGAATGGGATGAGAGCCAGACCTTCCCGGTAGAAACGATGAAAAATCTTGGAGCACATGGCTTTATGGGAGTACTGGTGCCCGAAGAATATGGAGGCTCCGGGCTTGGTTATCAGGAGTATATTACGATCATCGAAGAAGTTTCCAAAGTATGTAGCTCTGTAGGGCTTTCTCTTGCCGCCCACAACTCGCTTTGTACCAATCATATCCTTCAATTCGGCAACGAAGAACAGAAGCAAAAATACCTGCCTAAGCTTGCCACTGCCGAGTTTATCGGTGCCTGGGGCTTGACCGAGCCCAATACGGGAAGTGATGCAGGCCGCATGAAATGCGTGGCCGAGAAAGATGGTGATTACTACGTTATCAATGGTACCAAAAGCTGGATCACCCATGGACGTTCCGGTGATGTGGCCGTTGTCATTGTTCGTACCGGCGAATTATTGGACAGCCATGGTATGACGGCTTTTATTATTGAAAAAGGAACGCCGGGTTTTAAATCTGGTAAAAAAGAGAACAAACTCGGCATGAGAGCCTCCGAAACTGCTGAGTTGATCTTTGATAACTGCCGCATACATAAAGACCAAATGTTGGGTAAAGAAGGAGATGGTTTTATCCAGGCCATGAAAATTCTGGATGGAGGACGTATTTCAATCGCTGCCTTAGCTTTAGGTATTGCAAAAGGGTCATATGAGGCTTCTGTGAAATATGCTAAAGAACGCGAGCAGTTTGGACGTCCGATCGCTAAATTCCAGGGCATCAGTTTTAAGTTAGCCGATATGGCCACTAAGATTCAGGCGGCAGAATTGCTCACCCGCCAGGCAGCTGACCTTAAAAATAAAAACTTGAAAGTCACCAAGCAATCAGCTATGGCCAAATACTATGCTTCAGAGATCTGTGTACAAATCGCTACTGATGCTATTCAAATACACGGAGGGTATGGCTACACAAAAGAATTCCCTGTTGAGAAATTTTTTAGAGATTCTAAACTCTGCACCATTGGAGAAGGAACCTCGGAAATCCAGAAACTGGTGATCTCCAGAGAACTACTAAAAGAGTAAATTTTCTTTGGGGGCCGTCTCAAAACGCCTTTCAGTCGTTTTTCGACAGCCCCCGATACGGTTTTTTCTCTTTTTTTAACCTGGTGAATGCTTTCGCCACTACCGCTTTATCCTATGAAAAAACTCTACTACACCTTTTTATTCCTACTTTCTTTTTCGTTTGTCCATGCCCAGCTTATTGAGGCTGAATTTTTAGGAACACTTACCCAGACACAAGTTTCCAACAGAGGGGGCTATCCTGCTGAATTCGGTGGTTCCTACTATCGAATCACCTATTTAACCCCTGATGCACAAGGGGTTTTAGATACGGCTTCCGGCCTTATCGCAATTCCAGATCTGATTGGCAGTGCTCCTATGCTCTGCTATCAACACGGTACGACCGACACTAAATTTGATGTACCTTCGGTTGACGGCACAGACGAAGCAGGAGTTGCTATTTTTGTAGGGCAAGGTTATATCACTTGTGCAGCAGATTATCTTGGCATGGGTCAGGGCAGTGGTTTTCATCCTTACGTGCATGCCGCTACTGAGGCTTCAGCAGCAATAGACTTATTACGAATAGCCAGAGAGCTTGTCAATGATATGGAAGATATTGGGTGGAATGAACAGCTTTTTATTACAGGTTATTCACAAGGCGGACACGCCGCCATGGCCGTCCACCAGGAAATAGAATTAAATGTTAGCGACGAATTTACTGTTACTGCAGCATCTCACATGTCAGGCTCCTATAGTATTTCCGGGGCAATGACTGATTTTTTACTTTCCGAAACCCCCTACTTTTTTTCGGCCTATATTGCCTATGTAGCATTATCATACCAGACGGTTTATGGTAATTTATACAATAATATTTCAGATTTTTTCAGGGAGCCCTATGCTTCTGAAATAGAAGATTATTATAATAATTTTGAAAATGGTCCGTCGTTATTTGGACTCAATGCTACCCTCAACGACCAACTGGAATCAGAGTTTGGTGAGGTCATTCCGATCAAAATGGTGCAAGATTCTATCGTAGCCATCCTACAAAATGGTGATCCCGATCATCCGGTCAATTTTGCCCTCAGAGATAATGACACCTATCGATGGGCGCCCCAGGCTCCTACCCGGTTATTCTACTGCGAAGGAGATGATCAGGTTGTTTTCACTAATAGTATTATCGCCAGAGATACAATGATTGCCCTCGGAGCGACGGACCTTCAAGCAATTAACTTAAACAGCGATTTTGACCACGGGCAATGCGTTACTCCTGCTTTTGGTTTTACCGTCCTTTTCTTCGGTGGCCAGGCTGATATCGTACTTTCTAATGAGGAGCTTATTTCTAATCAAGCGCTCCCCTTTTCTTATGGTCCAAACCCGGCACGCGATTATATCTTGCTAAACTGGCAAGATGAACAATTCCCTACCGGACAACTATCTATTCTGGACCTTCAGGGCAAACGTCTTGAAAGTATTGACCTTTCTAATACTAATCCTAATCAAATCTACATAGGTGATCTTGAAAGTGGTCTTTATTTTCTGCAATACCGTAACGGGGCGGAATTGATTACCGGAAAGTTCGTGAAGCAGTAAGGATTAGATTTAGAGAATTCAGGAATTAGCTCGTAGGGGTTAGTATTGAAGTGGTCTGTAAGACTTCAGTTTGTCTGACTACGGGACATGTCTCCCACCATTGAAATGGTGGGTTGATAATTTTATTCTTCAACGTCTTGTCTCTTTTGATCAAACGCTAGCTGCTGTTTAGCTTCTTTATACTTTATACTTTATTCCTCATGCATTGAAAGTCGGGTTCTTGTTGCTCCCACCATTGAAATGGTGGGTTAATAATTTTATTCTTCAACGTCCTGTACCTTTTGATGAAACGCTAGCTGCTGTTTAGCTTCTTTATACTTTATACTTCATCGCACATTGCTCATTGCACATTGCTCATTGCTCATTGTCCTACTCCAATTGCTCCAGACTTTGCTCCAATATCTTGATCCTTGCCTCTCCATCGGCCAGTTTCTTCCGTTCTTTATCGACTACTGGTGCAGGTGCATTGTTCACAAAACGCTCATTGCCCAGTTTCTTCATAACTTTGGCCACAAAGCCTTTCTGGTATTCCAACTCCTCCAGGATGCGTTGCTTTTCGGCTTCTACATCGATTTGAATGGAAACTTCCAGGAAGTACTTGTCTGTTCCGGAAACAAAAGAAACCGTGTTTTCTAATTCCTCAACTTCGGTAAACTCGAAATCGGAAAGATTGCTTAAAGTCATTACCATGTCTTTGGTGCCGGGACGTTGGTACAACTCTTCGGCATCTGCCGTCTTTTTAACAAACAACTTCAAGGGCTCCTTATTCTTGATTCCCTTTGAACTCCGGGTTTCTCTTATTTTTGAAATAACATCTTTTACTTCTTCGATTTGCTTGACAAACTTTTGATCGAATGCCTGCGCTTTGGGATAGGTGCTTATTACGCAGTCCTCCCCTTCCGGTCGATCTTTTAATTGATGCCAAATCTCCTCCGTAACGAAAGGCATAAACGGATGCAAGACCGTCATCAGCCGTTCGAAGTAATCTAAGGTTTTCTCCAATGTAGCCCGATCAATAGGCTCCCCATAGGCGGGTTTGATCATCTCCAGGTACCAAGAGCAAAAATCTCCCCAAATCAGCTTATATAACCCCATCAGCGCTTCAGAAAGCCGATACTGATCCAAATTTTTCTCAAATAAGGTCAGGGTTTCCTGAAATTTCTCCTCAAACCAATCGACGGCCAGTTGATTGACCGGATCGGTTTCTTTATCTACTACCTCAAAGCCCTTTAAAAGACGAAGAGCATTCCACATTTTATTGCAGAAATTCAACCCCTGCTCACAAAGCTTGCTCTCATTTAATGCCTTTTTAGTTTCCGGATCCATTGGCGCGTCAAAGATGATGTCATTGCCGGCAGAGGCACAGGAAAGCATTCCAAAGCGTACCCCGTCGGCTCCATACTTTTTGATTAGTTCTAAGGCATCGGGCGAGTTGCCGAGCGACTTACTCATCTTCCGGCGTTTATTATCCCGTACCATTCCGGTAAAGAAGACATCATGGAAAGGTTGTCTTCCCTTTTGCCTGATCGACTCCTCGCCAAGCAAGTCTTCCGACCATTCATAACCCGCCATGATCATCCGGGCTACCCAGAAAAACATAATATCCCAGCCTGTTACCAGCAGATTAGTCGGGTAGTAGTATTTTAATTCCTCCTGCGTTTCAAAGCCGTCAAATACAGACATGGGCCATAGCCAGGATGAAAACCAGGTATCGACAACATCTTCGTCTTGCTTCAGGTCTTGGAGCGTAAGGTTTTTATTCCCTGTTTTTTCTTTGGCCTCCGCGAGTGCCTCTTCCGGGGTTTCCGCCACAATTACATGGTCTTCAATGTAATAGACCGGAATACGTTGCCCCCACCACAATTGTCGTGAGATACACCAGTCGCGTACATTCTCTTCGCGCAGCCAGTTATAATACATATTCCAGAAGTGTTCTGGATGAAAAGTCACCTCGTCGCTTTTTACCGCTTCCAGGGCTGTCTTAGCAAAGCCGTCCATTTTTAGAAACCATTGCTCTGTTAGGCGGGGTTCCACAACGGAATCTGTCCGTTCTGACCGGCCCACTTTGTTCCGGTAATCTTCGATCTTAACCATATGACCCATTTCTTCCAGATCCTTAACGATCTTTTTTCTGGCAACAGCCCGATCTTCTCCAATGTAAAATCCGCCGGCTTCACTCATGGTCCCGTCATCATTGAGCACGTCGATTACTGCTAAGCCATGCTTTTCCCCAATCTCATAATCATTCGGATCATGAGCGGGCGTGATTTTCAGCGCTCCAGTACCAAATTCTATATCCACGTAGGAGTCTTGAATAATAGGTACTGGCCGGTTTGCCATAGGTACGATAGCTCTTTTCCCATGATAAGCCTTAAATCGCTCATCTTCAGGATTGACAGCAATAGCAGTATCCCCCAGAATGGTTTCCGGACGAACCGTGGCAATCGTGATCCACTCATCGTCTGTATCCTCGATCTTATAGCGTACATAGAACAAACGGGAGTTTTCTTCCGAATAGATCACCTCCTCATTCGACAATACCGTTTTGGCTTCCGGATCCCAGTTCGTCATTCGAAGTCCCCGGTATAATTTTCCTTTTTTATACAAATCTACAAATACCTTAATCACGGCTTTAGACAGACTTTCTTCCATCGTAAACCGCGTCCGTTCCCAGTCGCAGGAAGCACCGAGTTTCTTGAGCTGTTCGAGAATGATTCCGCCGTATTTATCTTTCCACTCGAAAGCATATTTCAGAAATTCCTCGCGACCGATATCTCCCTTTTTAATTCCTTTCTCCCGAAGCATTTTTACCACCTTCGCTTCCGTGGCAATAGAAGCATGATCCGTACCCGGCACCCAACATGCATTTTTACCCTCCAGCCTGGCTTTACGAATAAAAATATCCTGAATGGTATTATTCAGCATGTGCCCCATGTGCAAGACCCCCGTTACGTTAGGCGGAGGAATGACAATGGTGTAAGGTTCTCTTTCATCCGGAGTGGAATGAAAGTAGTTGTTCTGTATCCAGTGCTCATACCATTTCTCTTCAATGGCTGCAGGATTGTAACGGGTTGCTAAAGACATAAAAAAATTTTAATTTTTCATTAATTTAACGGGAAGTAGTAAAAAAATAAACTGCTTACCGTTCACCGCTTACGGTTCACTCTAACGTTATTTCAACTTGGTTACGGAGTAAATCCTCCATCGTTTCTCTTTTACGGATCAATTGGGCTTTACCTTCATGCACGAGCACCTCTGCCGGACGGAAGCGGGAGTTATAGTTGCTTGACATCATGTAGCAATAGGCTCCTGCGTTTTTGATAGCGATTATATCTCCCTCCTGAACTTCATGCAATTTGCGGTTTACCCCAAACGTATCCGTTTCGCAAATATATCCAACAATTGTATAAATCCGTTTCTTTCCGGTTGCTTTTGACAAATTAAGGATCTCATGGTAGGAATTGTAGAACATTGGCCGAATCAGATGATTCAGGCCGGAGTCGATCCCTACAAAGATCATGGAGGTCGTCTGTTTAACAACATTAACTTTGGTTAGTAAATTCCCGGCCTCGCTCACTAAAAACTTCCCCGGTTCGAACATTAGGGTCAGCTCTTTACCATATTCCTTGCAAAAAGCATTAAACCGTTCTGAAAGTTGCATTCCCAACTCCTCTATATCTGTTGCGATATCATCCTTTTTATAAGGCACTTTAAACCCGCTTCCAAAATCAATATACTCCAGATTGGAGAAACGTTCGGCTGCATTAAACAAAATTTCGGCTCCTTGCAAAAATACTTCGGCATCCAAAATATCAGAACCCGTGTGCATGTGTATTCCCTCTACCTTCAACCCCGTCTCTTTTACGACCCGATGAACATGGGGCATCTGGTGTATGGATATCCCGAATTTAGAATCAATATGGCCGGTCGAGATTTTTGAAGTACCCCCTGCCAAAATATGCGGATTGATCCGGATACAAACTGGTATATCCGGGTATTCATGTCCAAAATCTTCCAGAATAGATATGTTATCAATATTTATTTTCACGCCTTCTTTTACAGCCAACCCTATCTCCTCGAGCGAAACACAATTGGGGGTATAAAGAATATCTCCGGGATTAAATCCCGCTTTTAGCCCCATCCACACCTCCTGGATCGAAACGGCGTCCAGGCCGGTTCCCCATTTACAAAATAATTTTAAGATATTGATGTTCGTTAAAGCTTTACAAGCATAGTTGATTTTTAGTTTAGGTACCTTAAAAGCAGTAGAAAGCCGTTTTAGCTGGTGCTCCATTACGGCGCTTTCGTAAACATAAACCGGGCAACCAAATTGGTCGCATAACTCAAGAGGGTCTACGCCTCCCTCTAATAAATATTGATCCCTTTCGACATACATGAATGATAGATTTTTTTATAAAAGACTGCAATTTTAAAAAAAGAATAGTTACCATACCAATTAATACACCAAAAATAGCATTTCCTGCATCTCTATTAATACAAGGATAACGAAAACCTTTTTTAAAGACTACCGTATGGACGAAGCCCAACTCATTAAAGGCTGTAAAAAACAAGACCGAAAGGCGCAGAAAGCGCTTTTTGATCTGTATTCTCCAAAAATGTTCGGGGTCTGTAAAAGGTATGTGAAAAACAGAGAAGACGCTGAAGATGTTTTAGTTAACGGACTGTTTAAAGTACTGACAAAGATCAATCAATTTAAAGGAAACGGAAGTTTTGAGGGGTGGATCAGAAGAATTATCGTCAACGAAGCACTTATGTTCCTTAGGAAAAAACATAATTTTAATTTGACCTTAGAGATCGATCAAATAGAGATTTCCTCCCCTCCGACTATCCAACAAGAACTCGAAGCACAAGATATTCTGAATTTATTAGACAATCTGCCAACCGGCTATCGGACGGTTTTTAACCTGTACGTGGTCGAAGGCTATAAACACCGTGAAATTGCAGAAATACTGGGCATTAGCATCAATACCTCAAAATCCCAACTGATACTGGCAAAGAAAAAGCTACAGGAATTGGTAAAAAAAAATAACTTAAACTGGAATAAAGGGGTTAGGGGGTAGTAATTAATAATTAGTAATTAGTAGTTAATAGTTGGTAGTTAGTAGTTAATAGTTGGTAGTTAGTGGTTAGTAGTTAATAGTTTGGGGTTAGTAATTAATAATTAGTAGTTAGTAATTAATAGTTGGTAGTTTGGGGTTAGGGGTTTATAGTTGGTAGTATGATTAAAAAAATATGGCTAAACAAAAAAATATATTCGATCTTATCAAAGCTAACCAGCACAAGCTGGAAGAAGCGCCTGCACCTCGTACCTGGAAGGAGTTGGAGCGGAGACTGGATGGCCGGCAAAAAGCTGTCCGTCTGCGATGGCTGAAATATGCGGGCTCCATTGCTGCCGGGTTGCTGTTGTTGTTTACCCTAAGTATGATTGTCTGGTTGGAACAAACCTCAGAAAAAATCATGGCTTCTGCTGATCGTTTTGAGCAAGTCTATCCGATCGATAATAGTCAGCAGGCTATTCAACTGATTAAAGCTAGTCAGAACATCTACCGGACAGCCCCCCAACTGAATGAGAGGAGAGGTGGAAACTTCATTGTAAAAACCTCACCTCCTGCAACTAATATCAGTCCCAGCAAAAGCTATCCGGAAAAGACGGCACCTTCATCAAAAGATCAAATCGCAGAACTATCCCAACCTTTTAATGAAAGAACAACGCCTCCGCCTCCTGTACGTCCGGACAAAAAAGCGTTAGCGGAAACTACTCCCCAACCCAGTTCTCCCACCCCCTCGGAAAATAAGCCTTCAGCATTCACATTAGACGCTTTCTCGGATATCGAAGAAGATTTCTCCCCTGGTGATATTACCGCTGAAAAGATCGACCCACCCAAAATGGACCCTAAATTAAGAGTCACCCCTCCTCAAAATGACTTGCCCAATCATCCGGCAATAATAGCAGCAGAGGCCGAAGAAGGTCGAAAGCTCGAAAAGCAACTCCAGGAAACCATCACTTTTAACGATTTGATCAATGAGGATGACTACTCTGCTATAGAACATGAATCTACTCATATCAATCAACTAACTGAGGGGCTTTCAGCCGATATGCCCCACCCCAGGAAATCTCGAAATGCAGCCTCAAAATCTTTGGTGGAAACCTCCGGACAAGAACCGGAGCTCTTTAACTGGCTGGAAGGAATCTGGCAAATCGAAGGGACAGAAACCTATCTCTCTTGGAGTTTCATACGCGCAAAAACCCTGTCTGGAGACGAATATGTCGGTGCAAAGAAAGTTGATTCAGTGATCGAAACCTATCAGTTAGAATGGATCGAAAACGAACTGCTTTTAACCTTAAATCCCTATGACCAAAAACCGACGGCTTTTAAATTAGTTAGCGATTCATCCGGCCTTTGGGTATTTCAACATAAGGAAGAAAGCTCCCTTTTCAGGATCGTTCTTGAAAAGAAAAAAGGAAAAGAAATGATCCTAACCGCATATGGAAAAGAAGGAAGTGCGGTCTCTGAAAAGCACTTTAAAAAGTTAGACAAGTAGGATGGTTAACTATTTTTTTTGAATGGATTTCGGGGCACCCATTCTGGATCTGGATTTAAAACTCCGAGAAATAATGGAACGAGTCGATTTAACCAGGGGTTGCGATGCCTGACGAAACACTGTAACGGAAAGGCTTCAGCGCCCACGGAACTTTTTATTTCCAAAGCCGTCCGGGCAAAATGTAGATGCTCTACTGACTTTTCGATGGCTTCTTCAACCATTTCCAATAAGATATTGAGGTATAATTGATGAGAGCGGTTGTAACTGTTATCTAACCCCAGATAATGAGCTTCCAGGATTGATCCGTTCAATATAGTGGTATAAAAAGCGATCAATTCTCCTTGATCAAAATAGCCGGTCAGCTTAAATTTTTCACCCAAATCTTTTTTTAACTCTAATAAATAGTCTACATCTAACTGAACAACGTTGAATTCTGAGGCATCAGCTACTTTTTTATACAAATCCTCAATAACAGGCAAGCAAGACTCGATCAGTTCTGCAGAAAAGTCTACCTTCTCGAGCGATTTAGCTTTTTTGAAAGCCCTGCGCACCCGAACCCTGTATTTAGAAGTAAGGTCCGAAAGGTAATCTTCAAAGCTCTTCCATTCTTTATTCAGCGAAAATAACATGGTCGGCTGAATGGCGAATTCGGTATATCCTTTTGTTGTTATTTTTCTAACTACTTCTGCCTTTTCTTCAAAAAAATCTTTTATCAATATTACGGCCATACTTTTTTGCCTTTCTTTTCTCTGATACCTGGCCATCAGTTCCAACCCTTCCTGTAATAGGTGGGTAGCATTGTCAGATGAAATGGCGTGATCGTCAAAATAATACCCATGCTCACCGGTAACCAACACATTGCCGCAGGCTAAGGTGTAAAAAGACACCATCTTTGACAGTCCCTTTTTGATAGAATATAGCAGCCTGTCTTTCCATGAATTTCCTTTATCAATATTCAAACTTTCGGAAGCCCGGAAGTACTCAATTTGGCAGTAAGCGATGCCAATGGGTTGTTTGGCCTTCTTAAACACTAAATAACCAAAAGTCATACCTTCGGGAGGGTTTCGCTCAAGGGTGGAAAGGTAAGAGGAGCTCAAAAACAGATCATGAGGAGGAGCCACTTTATCCCAGGTAGCAGCAATTGCCTGAATGGAGTCTGCTATAAGCATTTGATAATTTCCCGTTGATAATTCAACCTCTGAAAAATTATTCCCATTCTTTTGAAATACAGCTTTTTCCGAACAGATTTCATTTAGGATCATGCTATATAAACTACAATTACGTTTAAAGGTTGCACTAATACCTCCATGTATCGTTAAGTCATTAAAATATTCTAAGTTCATTGCCAATTGCTAACGGATATCCCTACCTTTGTTCCCTCAAAACCATCTTTTAATCTAAATAGTGGGATATATGATCATTCAGAAACTAGTAGTTTTTTTGTTTTTGAGTTTCATCCTTTCTTCTTGTGTTTCTTCAAAAAAATACCAGGAAATTGTCATTTTGAAGGATCATTACAAGGAAAAAAATGAAGCGTTAAAAAAAGTCAAGCAAAACTATGAAGACTTGCAAAAGGAATTCACCAAAACAAAAGATCAAATCAGCCGGGGAAGGCAGCAGCTTGGGAATTTAAGTGAACAATATGTGGATTTGGAGAAAGAAAAACAATTATTGGAAATAAAAGTAGAGGGGTTGGAACAATATTCAGAGGAATTGAAAACGGCAGCGGCCGATCAAAAAGCGGACTATGAGACCCGGCTAAAAGAAAAAGAAGCAACCATAAAGAAAAAGGAAGATGAGATCAGCTGGTTAAAATACGGGCTTTCCCAGTACAATAGCAATCCGGATAGTGTTTTAAACACCATTTCCAGCACAGAGATGGACTTTCTGGACTTATACACCACTTTTTCCCAGCAGAAGAAAGCGATAGAATCCATATCCGCAGATTTGAAAGAAGCTTTGAGCGACTTTTCGGAAAAGGAAATATTATACCGCTCGGAAGGAGGGAAATTCTTTATCAGTCTCTTGCATGATCGCCTGTACAGCACTACTGCAAATACCTTCAACAGCCGCGGTAAAAGAGCCCTACGGAAGATCGCTACTGTTCTGAAAACCAAGGGCTGGATCATCCAGGTTCAGGGGAATGTTGACCAACAGGCTACTAATGGCGACTATTGGGAAAAAAGTACCCAAGCAGCTCTATCCGCTGCTCAATCACTAATCTCCTATGGATTGGCTCCCCAACAAGTCGTCCCTTCAGGTCGTGGTTATTACTTCCCCCTCGCTGCCGACGATAATCCCGAAGCCTCAAGACTCAATGAACGCACTGAAATTATCCTCACCCCTCAAATCGAAACAGTCTATCGTTTGATGATGAAAGAGTAGAGGGGTGACAGGGTATCGGGGTATCGGGATGACAGGGTATCGGGGTATCAGGGTATCGGGGTATCAGGGTATCGGGGTA
>CAZHOV010000176.1:0-12124 GCA_964534315.1 uncultured Saprospiraceae bacterium
CATCGCTCATCAATGTTCACAGTGAGTTTTTGCACAATCTGCCGTTGTACCGTTGCACCCTTGTACCGTTGCATCGTTACACCCTTGTACCCTTTATCCCCCTACACCATTATACCGTTCCCTCGTTGCACCCTTGTACCGTTGCAATTTTCTCAAGACTCAAGACCCAATACTCCTCCTCTGCCTTACCACTTCGGCCAGCAAAACGCCCGTAGCTACGGATACATTAAGTGAATCGGTGGTGCCAAGTTGCGGGATCATAGCTATTTTGTCGGCTTTATTGAGCAGGCTGCGGGATACGCCTTCGCCTTCCTCACCCATGATGATAGCAGTGGGAAGGGTAAAATCTACCTCATACATTTCAACGGCTTCTTCCAGGGCGGAGGCGACGATTTGGATGCCCGAGTCTTTGAGAAAATCTACTGATTTATTGAGGCTATGCTCCCGGCAGACGGGAATTTTGGTCAATGCACCCGCAGAAGTTTTTAGTGCTTCCGAATTGATGAGGGCAGAGCCTTTAGAGGGGACAAGCATGGCGTGAGCGCCTAGTACTTCAGCCGAGCGGGCGATAGCTCCAAAGTTTCGAACATCGGTGATACTGTCTAAAATTAGTAAAAGTGGCGTTGCTCCTTTTTCATAAATATGGGGCATGACATCTTCCAGTCTGTAATAGGGTATAAGCGAAATTTGCCCAATGACGCCTTGATGATTACCTCTGACAATTCTATTTAATCGTTCCTTAGGCGTAACCGATAAGGGCACTCGTTTTTCTCGGCAAAGGCTGCGCAATTCCTTTTCAAATTCACCGCGGATAGTAGTCTGGAGCCAGATCTTCTCGATAGGTGTCCCTTCTTTTAGTGCATCCATCACGGGATGACGGCCATAGATAAGAGTGGGTTGGTCTTTTTTGGAATGTGCCATGGGGTAAAGGTAAGGAAAGTTGGAAAATAGGAAAGTTGGAAAGTTGGAAAATAGGAAAGTTGGAAAATAGGAAAATAGGAAAATGGGGACAAAAAATAAAAATTAACTATGGTTCTCTGTGCTCTCTGTGCCTCTGTGGTTGCCCCTAAGAATATGAGTCATTGCATGTAGGGATAAGGGAAATATGAAGTATGAAATCCGTGACTACGCCAATACTTTACTACGCTAAAACATCGATTTTCAATATTTTACAAAAATGTAGGTGTTAATGATCTAAGCGATTTTTTCTTCAAATATTTTATCCAGCATATCATATAACTCCGGATGCTTTCTCTTTAGCAGCTTGGGGCGCTCAAAGAAGTACTCAGCTGCCACAGCATAAAACTCGCTTTTTTGGGTGCCGCCATAGGGGTTTATATCGGATCGATTTTCATATATCTCTTCGATCTTCTTTTCCATCAAATGTATCCAGGGTAGGATATACTGCTTTTCCAGTAGCTTTTCCGGTATACCATCAATGGTTCCGTCTGCCTTGTCGAGCAGGTGGACGAACTCATGGATAGCCGTATTTTTCTTATCGGATTCATTGGCAAAGCCTAAGTGAAGGGCTGGTTTGGAAAGAATCATTTGTCCGTTCATAAAGCCGGAGCCGACCATACCTAGGATGTTCCGCTTTTCTCCTGCTGTCTGGAAGTTTTCGTCAAAGGTTCCTTTGTAAAGCAACACTTCCGATAGGTTGGTGTACTTCCAATCCGGAAAACGAAAAATGGGAATGACGGCACTGGCGGCGACTAGTAGCCGGTCTGTAGTCGTCACTTCGGTCTCGATACCGGTGATCTGGCAGTTGAGCAGAAATTCCTGGACTTCATATTCAAACGTCTTCTTGTCTTTCCTGCTCAAAGCTCGATAAAACGGAATTTTTTGGGAAAGGATCGTACGCCATTCGGGTGGAATAGACTGTTTAGGCTGTTTCCAGGAGTAGTTTTTTTCTATCTGGTAAACCAGCAGAATGACAACACCAAGGAGCAGCAGAACGATTACAATATTTGTCATAAGGGTAAAAATAAGGTTTTTTTGAATACCGTTCACCGTTCCTTCTTTGCGAGAAACCCAAAATAAAACCTTATCTTTAGGTACTTTTTTTGTTGTCTGTCAAATAAACTCGTTAGTAACCTTTTTCCTAATCAAAACAACGACTAAAACCATGCAAAAGTCTTTCGTTCTGATGCTTGTAGCCCTCTTTTTTGTTCAACTAGGATTATTTGTTCAGGATAGCCTCCAAACCGAAGTACAAGCTCCGATGGTCCTGCCAAACGATGATGGTTATTCCTACTCCGACCGGAACCTGAAAAAAAATATTAGTGAAATCACCGATCCCATCAAAAAGTTAAACCAACTCAACGGTTATTATTACCAATGGAAGCAAGATGATGACCAAAGTACGCAAGTAGGGGTGATTGCCCAGGAAGTAAAGGAGGCCCTTCCAGAATTGGTCAAAAGTGGCCCCAATGGCATGACAGTAGATTATGAAAAAATAGTAGCCCTCTTGATCGAAGTGAATCAAGCTCAGCAACAGACCTTGGATATTCTCCAGCAAGACCTCGCAGACCACCAGTACCGAATGAAAAACCTAGAAGCAAAGGTTAGAGAATTGGGGAAGTAAGATTAGACTGAAGTGTTGAGGGCGATGCATTATTTTCGGGTTTTACGGTACAACGGTCCAACAGTTTGTTGGTATAAGCGGCAAATCAAAATTGCTTGTAGAATAATTTTGTTCGAAAGATATTGACTAAACAATTGAATACTTGGAGATTGTGCTGGAAATATCTTCCGAACTAAAAAAAATTATTCTACCAATTTTTTTGCCTTACTACTTAATTTTAATTTCAAAATGAAATATAATTTTCTTTTTCCGGTACTCTTTTTTCTATCCTATGCGCTAAATGCCCAGCAACCCTACGAACTCATAGACGACGGGGGCATTTATGTTGAACAATAAGATTCTTCTTACACGAATGAGAATAGATATACGGAGGATAACTCGGTTTACCAGCAAGATGAAGTGCGGATTTATTCCTACTACTACACTTCTCCTGAAGGCGAAAACTTTTTGATCCGATCAACTTCAGGGGGAGAATCAGGAAGGCCTGCATGGAACTTTATTCCACAACGAGAAAAAGATAGTTCTACTGTGACACACATACACCAAACGGTAATGTACGGCCTTCAGGGGTTTGACCGGATGATCCCGGATTATAGCCAATCCATCATTCTATATGAGTATTATACTGACCAGGGATCAGAATCGTACAATGAGATGACCGGAGTAATTGAAAATGTGCAGAATATCTGGATGCATCCTCCCCGGACCGTATTATTCCGGATTTTGGAATTGAATCCCTTCCCTTTCATTCAAAGACCTTATGAAGCCGGAAATAAATGGAGTTGGGAATTGTCTATCGGAAGTCCCTGGGGAGATAATCGCTGGAAAACCTGGGAAGGCCGCATCCTTAATGAGATGGAATATGAAATCACCGGATTGAAGAAAATGCCTTCAAGGTTGGGAATGCTGGAATGTTGGGAGGTGATAGCCACCGCCAAAAGCGAGCTCGGAAAGACGAGCCTGAAAGCCTATTTTCACGAACAACATGGATTTGTAAAACTCGATTATACCAATATTGATGGAAGTAGTGTGGTACTAGATTTGGAAGAAGTGAAAATAGTAGAAAATTAGATAACTACGCTGGTTGGTACGTCTTCGTGCCAACCCAAACGCTATGCTGGTTGGTACGTCTTCGTACCAACCTAAATTCCGGGTGCGTCCTCGCACCCATCTAACTCATTTTCTAGCCCCATACAAAATAAGTATTACCTTTATTAGTATGAGAAAAGTAATTCTATATATCGCCACCAGCCTTGACGGTTTTATTGCCGGACCCGACGGCAATATCGACTGGCTCCATGACCCCGATTTTGAGATCCCCAATGAAGATTTCGGTTATCAGACTTTTTATGACAGTATTGACACTACGTTGATGGGCAATGCCACCTATCAGCAGGTGTTGGGCTTTGATGTTCCCTTTCCTTATGAAGGTAAAACCAATTATGTATTTACCCGGACGGCATCACAAGAAAAAGACGAGCATGTTACCTTCATTTCGGAAGATATTCCTGGTTTTGTTAAGCAGCTCAAAGAGCAACCCGGCAAAGACATCTGGCTGGTCGGCGGTGGTCAGATCAACTCTATATTGGTGGAACATGACTTAATTGACCAGATTATTCTGTCGGTTATTCCTGTTAAATTGGAGGAAGGAATTCCGTTGTTTAATGATTTGAATATGCTGAAGAAGTTTGGGTTAGAGAAAAGTACGAGTTATGAGAATGGATTTGTGCAGATGGTGTATGGGGGAACGCCGTAGCGACATAACGACAAAACGTCTTAGCGAAAAAATCCTTTTTTTTGTGTTTTTAAAATTTTTAAAATTTTTATAACTTTAAAAAATAATATTTGGAAAACTAAACTATTAACCTAAATGGAAACGAAAAGTCAAATTAGGGATTTGATTGTTAAAAATAAATTCTTTGAGGCTATCCGACTACTTTACCCTGAGTTGAAGTCTTTGAAAGATAAAAATGCTTTAATGACAATTGAGGGCAGGTATAATGATTTGCAAAATAGAGATTCTTTAGGCATTTTATCGGAACAAGACAAAAATATTGAGACCAATAAGATTAGAGCCAATCTTCTCGAACTTTTCCAAAAAGCTTATCCGGTAAACCCTCCATTACAAAGGCAAAGAAGAAAAACGATACTTTTAATTTCTATTTTTATTTGCATTGCACTTGTAGCATTCGTTATTTTTAAATTTCTAATTCCTCAACCAAAACAGTGTTTAGATCGAAAGATTGCCGTGCTTGTAGCCAATTTTCAAAATACTCAAACCGAAAACGAAAGGGATGGATTTGCTAACACATTAGTTACAAGAATGGATCATTATCTAGAAGATTCTCTGTATGATGTCTTACCGGTAGGTGCACAAACCCGAGAATTAAGAAGGTATGACGATGTAATTAAAAAAACACATTTTGAATCATCTTGTGATACCAGTGGTCTTTTTATTAATGGTTTTTTAAGTGTTAAAGATAAGGTGTTTAATGTTTATATTACATTAGTAAATCTGGCATTTCAAATCCCGGAACTCGCCAACAATAATAATTCCATCTTATTAGAAAATCCCTCTGGTTTGGAGTTTTCTATTGCTAAGGATGCTGCTTTTCTCGCTGATTTTCTACTTGCCGTATTAATGATTTATGAGGGAAAAACCTATGAGGCATTAGAACAATTTGTCGCTCTGGAAAAAAATAAACAAAATATTATTGAAGAAGATAAAAACGTTAGGGCTGGGATTGCTTTTTTTAAGGGCAATTGTTTTGCTCTTAGAGGCGATAGGGATAGGGCACATAAACAATACGATCTAGCCCGGAAGAATGGAAATTTCGAGATAAAAAAGGCTGCGACAAAAAATAAGGTAATAGCCAATAACATCAATGAGGGAATGAACGAAGATCCGGAACTGAGAAAACAAATCGAAAAAAATAAACAAGAACATTCCAAATTTGAAAAGGAACTTATTAAATTTTTTAAATCCCTAGGTAAAAACATCAAAAATTTAAAAATTTTTCAATAATGCAGGTGGTGTTTAAATTTTTCAAAATGGCAATTAGGAGAATTTGAAATTCTTCTTCGATTTCAATTCCATTTTAATTTTCTTCTTGGTCTCTTTTCATTCCGGTTCATTTATATAACTCTTTTTCAAAAACAGAAAAAAAGGTTTTTGTGTAGTCCACTAGTGAGGTTGTAATCAAAAATTTCATTACTTTTAATTCACGTTCCCTTTCCAATATTCCATAATTTTACAAAAAAATCAATCGTGTTTTCCTCTTGGCTCAACAAACCCTATCCTCTCATCACCCGCACTAAGGACAAGCTCCTTTTGGTGTTCGGATTTGGGGTGTTTACCGCTTTGTTTTTAATACTTTATGAGCCCTTTGGAGCTGGTGAAGTGAGAGGGAATAGAACGTTATTTCTTGCCGGCATTGGAGGTTGTGTGGCGCTGGGATTGGCCATAAATTATTTTATCACCCCTTTTATCTTAAAAAAAGTATTCCGGCCGGAAAGGTGGCAGATCAAAAAAGAGATCGTTTATCTGGCTTCTAGTTTTGTGATAATTGCCTTTTTTAATTATTTGTACAACACATATGAAGGAAAAGATATCGCCCCTTACTTTACGTATTGGGAATTTTTAGGAAAGACCTTTTCCATAGGCATTTTTCCCTTATTGGGTTTATTATTTTTGACGGAGAAATTCCTAAGTCAAAAGCATCAGGCGAAGGCCGGCGAACCAGCCCAGCAGATTCAGGATCAAACCGTTTCTCCGGCTCCAAAGCACCTAACCATACAGCCCGAGACCCAAAAGACGCCAACCTGGAGCTACCCTTAAATGATTTCCTTTTTGCTACAGCCGATAACAACTACACCATGCTCTATTACCTGCAAAATGGATCGGTACAGAAACAACTGCTGCGGGTCTCCCTCAAAAAGGTGGAAGACCAACTTCAGAATGTTGAAGAAATTATCCGCTGCCAACGCTCCTATCTGGTTAATAAACTCAACATCCGGGATATCACCGGCAATGCCCGCTCGCTGAATATATTGATGCGGGAATATGAGGGGATGATTCCGGTGTCGAGGAGTTTTCCGAAGGAGGCGTTGGGGGGCTGTAACGCCTTAACGCCTTACGCTGAAACGCTCTAACGAAAAAAATAGTAGCTTTGCGCCCCAAAAATTTCTACGGCGCAACGGCGTCTTCTCCATTCTTTTTCATTCTCTTTTCATTTTATTCTTCTTATACCTGTCAATACTCTCCATCACCTCCGGAAAATACTTCCTCATCAACTTATCATAGCGCTTAAATTGCCGGAGGTACTTAAAATCAGGCCAGGCACATAGCAAATAGAATTCTGAGTACCCTTTTTTAAGCATTTGTTCTAAATAATAAAGGCCCTTCTTTTTATTCTTAGCCACAGAATACACAACTGCTGCACTGAAGTATACATATGGGGTATTGGGAGACTTTTGAATACTCTCCTGGATTACTTTCTCCATTTCAGCTATTTTGCCTAATGCGAAGTAAGCTATACTAACTTGGCAATAATGAAACCATGAATTTGGAGTCCCCATAAAATCTATACATTGCGTAGCTAACAGGTTGGCTTTTTCTTCTTGCCCGCTTATCAAATAGGTGTAAGCAATAAAACCAAATATGGTCGTATCAATCGGCTGATTAGTCAATTTACTGAATGTAAAAAGTCTATCTATGTAATAAACTGCACTGTCTATTTCGTCCAGGTTTAAATAAATATCCCCCATACCTCCAATTGCCGCTGTAGAATAAGGGGCTAGTTCATAAATCTTTTGGCATACTCCAATGCTTTTTCGTAATCTCCAAAAGTCGCGTACAAATCTCTTAACCCTTCGTGATTTCCTTGGAATTGACTATTGCATAATCGATCGGCTTCCAATAATATCGCAAAGGCTTCTTCAAAACGGTTAGCATTCATTAAGGAAAGCCCCAATTGGCTTCTATCCATGATAGAAAGTTTTTCAGGATGGGATTTTAATATAGCCAATCCTTTTTCGATATGCTTGTTTTGGTAATACTGAGCCATTTCCAGGTCTCCAATATCCCCTCCCAGATACCCCAGCACATTGTAAGGAGATAGGTAATTGGAGTCTAATTCAATCGCTTTTTTATTGTGGTAAATCGCTTTTTCATATTTATGTAAACGTCTATAAAAATAGGCCAATGCATGGTGCCCATAAGTGTAATTGGGCGACAATTCGATGACCTTTAATCCCATTTCCAGCGCCTTTTCGTTATCACCAATATACGCCCATAAAGTCATTCCGTAATCGACATACAAATAAGCGGCGGAAGAATCATATTCCAGGGCTTTCTCAAAATATTGAACGCCCATCCGGGCAACGGAGTCAGGTAATAGATGTGGATATCTGCTGGGAAGGGCCAATTTGGCTAAGAAATAATACGCCCGCGCCTTGAGGTATTTGTAAAAGAAATGGTCTTTTCCTAAAATGTTGACAGCCAACCGGAGGTAATTGGGGATATAATCAAAAACGTACGGCCGGGTCCAAATATCACTAATTGTTTCGGGATCCGAAGTTAGCACCTTATTGGTGATCTCTTGTGCCTCATTTTGTAGGG
The DNA here is from genome assembly GCA_964534315.1 of uncultured Saprospiraceae bacterium. Lineage (GTDB taxonomy): Bacteria > Bacteroidota > Bacteroidia > Chitinophagales > Saprospiraceae > CAZHOV01. The sequence continues at coordinate 8,205 of CAZHOV010000176.1, forward strand.
CTGCAGCAAAATTTCGCTTCATCAAGCCATGCAGGCGAGCAATCTTAGGCTCTTCAATCAAGATGTTGAAGTAATGATCAGCCGGATGCTTTCCGGGGAGGGAAGCTACCGGGTCTTCCTCCATCAGATCCTTGCGCTCTATGGCTTCCTGGAAGGCATAGTATTTATTAGTAATAGCCGTATCCAGGTTGTCCAACACCCGCTCTTCCAGTCCTTTCGAAACTACTGGATCATAGCGGGGCAGTTGCTTTGATTTTTCTGCTTGAAGCGCTGCCAGGATTTCCTCATTGACCAAGGCCAGTTTCGTCTTAAAATTCCCAACGGTCATTGGTATTTGACTCTCCGGGGCGGCTTCGGCCGGTACTTTTTGCTGCAGGTAGTTGCCGATTTCCATCAGGTTAATTTCCATATCCGTATTTTGGTCAGCCAAACCATACAGCCCTTCTACCAGGTGATAAGAAAAGGCGCCTCTTCCGCCGCCCCATTGCTCCCCTTCCACACTAAACTCATCGGGCTGGCAGGAGAGGATCTTGACTTCTTTGGCAAATTGTTGTTGGAGAGCGGCGGTGGTAGCTTGTGATCCACCTATTTCGCTACCCGCTAGTTTGCCGGCGCGGCAGGCGTCGGTGATGAGGATGACTTCGACGTTGTTATCAGAAAGGGTGGAAATAATCCCCTGTAATACATGAACTCCCATAGCTCCTGCTTGGTATAAAAAATGAGGAGAATCATAGGGTAATAAATAATCATTTTTTTGATTGGTCACCCTCTCCACATCTCCATGACCTGAAAAGTAAATTACACATCGGTCTCCTTCCTTACTTTCTTGAATTAACCACCATAATTCAGAAACGATATTTCCTAATTTCGCATTCTTATCTTTTAACAATACCACCTGCTCTTCTGTCAATCCACCTCCTGCTTCCGACTGCAACCACTCTGCAAAGGCTTCTGCATCTTTGTGGGCGTATTTGAGGTCGGAGATCTCTTCAGATTGGTAATCGGAGATACCGATCACTACCGCCCGGGTGGTGGGGCCGGTGGGGAGGGATTGGGAGAGGAGGAAAGTTGGAAATAGGGAAAGGAGGAAAATTGGAAAGAAAGAGAATTGGAAGATTGGAAATTTGGAAGATAGGGAAATGAGAGAATAGTTCATGATCTAAGGTTTATTTTTCAAGGTTGTCAGAATCAGGATTAACTGGATTTTGGGATTAATTGGATAAAAAAAGATGTATTCATCTTTTTAAAAGAAATCCTGAAAATCCTTAAATCCTGAAAATCCAGATTCAGACAATTAGGCGGTTATACAGGGTCATATCATAAAGGCAATTCTTTTTTGATGAAATCGAAAAAGATGCGTCCTTTACGGTAAGTTCCCAAATGCTAATTTGGTGACCACTTCTCAGGATTTTTCTTTTTCTTTTTATTATATCCTTATCTTTACTCTTGTTATTTAACAGCAACCAACAACTAATCTTGCTTCTAATTGAACTCCGGTAATCCTTCTCATATCGAAATCCTCAATCGCTTAAAACAGCGCGATCGAACCGCCATCAAGGCCATTTACAAGGCGTATTTTGATGATTGTGCCAGGGTGGTTTACAAACATGGGGGAACAAAGGAAGATGCACGGGAAGTTTTTCAACAGACCATGTTCTCCCTGGTCATGAAATTGGAAAATGAGAACTTTATGATAAAGAGCAACCTAAAAGGGTATTTAATGCAGAGTTGCTTTAACATCTGGATAAAAGCCAAACAGCACAATCGAAAATACATGCCAACCGAAAAAATACCCGCTACTGCTCAAGCCATCGACACCACAAAAGAAGACCTGGAACAAATTCGGGAAAAAGAAAAGGACTATTTAAAGCTATACGCCTGTTTAAAACCATTATCGCCAGAATGCCGGAAACTACTGGAACTGTCTTTCTTTAAAAAGAAAACAGACGAGGAAATTGCTTCCTCGATGTAGTATACCGAAGGGTTTGTCAAGCAAAAACGGTACCGCTGCATGAAAGCCCTAAAAAAATGTATGAGGACCAAATCGAATCTGAATGGACGACAACCAGATATATGAGCAAATAGAAAAATATCTGAAAGGAGCATTGACGGAATCCGAACGTCTGTCGTTCGAGGCTCAACTCCGGGAAGATACAAAACTGGCTGAGGAAGTCGAGTTTTACCGGAATACTATGCGCGCGGCGGAATGGAAAGGTACCTTGGAAGAAGTAGAAGCTGAATTGAAACAAGAGCATTTTTTTGAAATGGCTACATCTGAAGCTGCCAGACAAAAAGCAACCTCCCCCCAAAAGTCCAATCGATGGTGGATACTTGCGGCAGTCATTGCAGTGAGTATTGTGATCGTATTGTTGGCTTATGCCAACCTCGGGCATTCCAATCAGGCAATAGCCTTGGCCCATTATGAAGAGCCTGATCTGTCAGCAACCACAAAAGGTACCATTCCTGCAAATGATCCACTCCGGGAAGGTGCCGATGCCTATTATTCTGGCGGTTTTGAGCAAGCAAGCCAGCTTTTTTCCTCTGTTCCGACTACCTCTGATCATTATGACCGGGCGCAGTATAGCCTGGCGCATACCTATTTTCAACAAAAACAATATGATCAGGCCATTGCAGCTTTTCAAACCGTCATCCAAATAACCAATAAACAATGGCTAAAAGAGGAAGCCGAATGGTATCTACTGCTAACTTTGCTTGCTAATGATGAGACGGGTGCTACTTTTCAGGCCCTTTTGGAACAACTGCTGGAAGATGAAAATCATCGCTATCATGTGTTTGCGAAGGAGGTAAGGGAGGAGTTGTGAGCGTGCTGCCACCACCCACCATTGAAATAGTGGGTTAAAGTATAAATGACCGAAGATAGCTGTTTGAGACGTCCTCGTCTCACTCTTTTTCTTACTGGTTGAGACGTCCTCGTCTCAACCCACTTTACGGGTGCCTCCAGGCACCCTATACTCAACGTCAATGTAAATCAGGTGCCTGGAGGCACCCCGAAGTTAGGTTGGGACGTGGACGTCCCAACCAACATTCAATAACATTCACCAGCATTAACTTAACGTTTTAGTTTACTTCGTACGCCAAACACCAACCCCGCAACGACCAGCACCCCCAGCACATAATAGCCGACCCGGGACGGCGGATCAAAAACCAATGGTTGCATATCACCCATAGGAACAAATCCGGCCCAATAAAAAGGCTCCGGATAATTGCGGTCCAGTAAATGCAGCTTGGCTTGCTGTATGGCCACATCTTTGGGGAGACCTTCACCTAACTTATCGTAGAACACCTCCATAAATTCTTGAGTGCTCTTGTCATTAACCCCCCAAAAGAGTCGTGATGATACTTTTTGCGCCTGCATAGGTAAATCCTCTGGTCATGCCAATGATACCTTCTCCGCGTTTTAGCTCCCCCAAACCCGTTTCGCAGGCACTGAGCACTACCATATCGGCATTTAAATCCATGGTGTACAGATCCCGAACATATAACTTTTCATTCTCCACAGAATCTTTGATCTCTGAAAAGGCGAGGTAGGAAAAATCGCCTTCCCGGTCGTTGGCTTTGCCATGAGTAGACAAGTGGACCACCTGGTAGCCCGCTGCTTCTTCTAAAAACCGGGGTAGGACAGCCTTTTTACCGCTCATGGTGTCTCCACCCAACTGATCATAAAGATAGGCGACTTCTTTTGTGTTGAATCGCAATGGGGTCAAAGTATCTCTCAGCTCATTGATGCTTCGGTTGGCCAGCAAGGCATAATCTTTTTCATCTCCGAAGGAAGGCGCAATGGCTAGCAACGGTTTTCTCCCTTTAGCATGTTGCCTGCCCCTGATTTGCTCACATATAGTAGCAGAACGTGAGTTCGGGATAGCTTCCACTGTAAATCAGGTAATTACAAAAAAAAATGA
>CAZHOV010000177.1:0-11818 GCA_964534315.1 uncultured Saprospiraceae bacterium
CGTCACCTCGTCACCTCGTCACCTCGTCACCTCGTCACCTCGTCACCTCGTCACCTGCAAAGAATATAAATCGGCCCTGTCTCTACCACATTACTCCAATTACCTGCCCGGTCCCGGATTTGGATAAGGTAAGTTGCAGTATCGATTGGAAAATCGTCAAAAGGGAGGCATGCTTGATTGGTTTGAGGGTGGACGCAACAGATTTCTTTATTGCCCGAACTCAAATTTAAGGTAATCTCTCCAGAAATGCCGTTTCCGGTACCTTGCTCTGGAATAAAGGGAATACGTGCACTTAATGCTTTATCGATATCCAGAAAGTCACGGAAACGCGTATCTTGATAATAATAATTGAGGGAGTCGTTTTCTTGATCGCCTAGATCTCCATCTCCATCTGTAAAAGAAATCGTCACTTGTAACAGGTCGTCGTTGCCCTGGCTTCCCTGAATGACGCTGTCTTTATTCAACATCAGAAACTCGATCTCAGGCTCTATTGGGAAATCAGGTGGATTGGTGCATCCATTAGAAAAAAATAAAAAAGCGGCAATGATGGCGATCGGATATAGTTTCATACAATATTCGGAATAAGTTTTTAAAAGTTGACTATTTAATAAACGCCGGGCATGTTTTTTTAGTTTAAATAAAAAAATTTCAATTAATGATTGTTTATAACGAATAGAGAATTGCGCAACCATTATTATGACCTTACTCTTATTTTTAGATCTAACAACTAAGCATGGATCAATACTCCGAACTAAAGGAAAAAATTAAGCGAATCGAAGAGGAAGACTTTGAGGAAGTCGCTCTTGAGCTTTTCCGGTTTCAGGCAACTTACAATAAAACGTATCGAACCTACCTTGAACTCCTTAAGATCAGGCCACAATCTATTGGTGACCTTGCGGCTATTCCGTTTTTACCCATTTTATCCTTTAAAGCACATCAGGTCAAAACCGGGGAATGGTCTTCGAAAGCTATTTTTACCAGTAGCGGGACTACGGGGCAACGCCCCAGCAGCCATCATATCCGTGATCTGGAATGGTACCGCAGAGTGAGCTTCATTAATTTTGAAAAATTTTATGGGTTGACATCCAATTACTGCATATTAGCCCTCTTACCATCTTATTTAGAGCGATCAGGATCTTCCTTAATATATATGGTCAAAAACTTTTTGGAGGAATCACCTTTTCAGGAGGCGGGTTTTTTTCTTAGCAATGTAGATGAACTACTAAAAAGAATAGTTATTTGTAAGCAAAAAGCCATTCCGATTTTACTTTTTGGCGTAAGTTTTGCGCTGCTAGATTTGGCGGAACGGTTTCAACCAAACCTATTGGGGGCCATTGTCATGGAAACAGGTGGAATGAAAGGGCGGAGAAAAGAAATAACCCGCCAGGAATTGCATCGTATTCTGAACCAGGCTTTTGGTACCAACTTTATTCATTCTGAATACGGCATGACTGAATTGCAATCACAGGCATATTCGAAAGGAAATGGCCGCTTTTTGCCGGGGCCTACTATGAGGATTTTTACCCGGGAGATCAATGATCCGTTTTCTAATTTTTGTTGGAATCGCACAGGTGTTCTGAATATAATAGATTTGGCCAATATAGATACCTGTAGCTTTATTGAAACCCAGGATATGGGTAGGGTTATGAAAGACGGGGCCTTTGAAGTCTTAGGAAGACTTGACGGCAGTGAAAGGAGAGGTTGCAATTTAATGGCCTTGTAGCAAGAACATTTCTCAGCTGATTTGTAAATAAAATTTGACTATTTTTACAAAAAAAAGCATACACAACAATATTCATAATTTTAAATCACGTTTAACTTTAGTTATGCGTTCTACTTATTGAAATAAATAATGCCTGTAAGCAACCCTTTATCATTATTTAATAGGGCTTACAATTTAAAATTTCTGTAAAGCCGGTGTCTTTTTCGCAAAATACCCATCCAAGAGTGTCTATCCCGAATGGTGCTTCTGAATACCATTAATCAAGTAAACAAACAGTCGTATGAGAATCCATGGATTTATTAATGCATTCGCTAAAACTATTTTTCTTTTTTACCTGCTGCTATTTAACCTTTTGCAAATCAATGCCCAGATGACGGTAGAGGTGGTTGTCAATTCTGGGATATCAACTACTACCTGTACAGATCTGCTTTCAGATCCCGAATTGGCATGGAGTGTAGACGTAGCAAATGGCGGTTGGGTCAATTATCCCGAATTGCTCTCTGAAGTTGGTATTTCCTGTTTCATTGATCCCCCTAATACGCAATACCAGCAAACCTTCGATTGCGGCGATGCTTTGCCTGATAGTATAGAGATCTGCTTCCGGGCGTTTGACTATGACGGGCTATTTTGTGGTGAAAATGCAGAGTGTGAAGAGATTATATGCCAAAACTTTCCATTCCCCCAATCAGCAGGTCAATTTGACTACACGCTGACACTACCGGGCGGACTGAGTTCCGGAGGGGAAGTCCAATTTTCTATTATCGCAACCGGAGGCATTAGTGCTAATGACTTCATATGCGATGCGATCGACTTGGGTACGCTTGGATTTGAGGAAATTCTTGGAGATCTAAACGTGAGTTCGTATGAAAATTTTTGCGGTACTAATACCAACGAACCGTTCTCTATCAATAATGGAGATTGGACAAATGACATGGGGGTTTGGTTTTCATTTACGACAGGCCCTAACGTAAGTGTTAGTAATAATATTATTCTTCGTAGTGATCCCGAAAATTTAGGAAGTCCTATTGATATTCAGGTGGCTGTATTTACAACTGATGATGGAACGTGTACGGGGAATTTGAATCTGGAATATGAATCTTACAGTTTCGGACCTGATTTTAACCAAATTGCGAATTTAAATTGCCTGGAACCCAATACCACTTATTATATACTAGTAGATGGATCTTTTCAGGGCATCTCCGGGTATTTTGGGTTTGAGGTAGAAAGTTACGGCACGTTACCGGGGCCTGACTTCAGATGTGATGCCTTGGATCTTGGTCAAGTTCCCGATGGAGGAAATGTATCGGTTACAAAACAAGCGAACAACTGTGCAACCAACTTCGGAGATCCATTTAATCCAACTTTTGGTGTCGGAAATGGCGTTTGGTATTCCTTTATACCGCCTTCTACCGGTCATGTCCAGATTGAAGTAATCAGTAGCCTTCCCTTTCCGCAAGGTATTGATATCATTGACGCGGAGGTAGCCATATTTAGTTCTACCAATAATTCTTGTAATGGGTTTTTTATTCATGAAGGTAGTTCTTTTACACCGGGAGATTTTGATGAATTTTTGGAAGTAGAATGCTTAAGGGCAGATAGGAGGTATTGGGTAATCGTCGATGGTTCCACAACAAATCCACTTGGTGTTTTTGATCTTATCATATCAGATGGTGGAAACCCGCCACCTCAATCCACTATTGATACAGCGATTTGCTTTGGAGAAACCTTTACGGTAGGCACTAGCACATACGATACAACAGGCTCTTTTATCGACTACATTCCGATCCCCAATAGCTGTGATAGTGTTGTCTTTCTGAATCTGGTGGTGGGAACGGAGCTAAACATTGAAGCCATGCAGGTTTCTCCAAATACCTCAATTTTATTGCCCAACGGGGAGGCTTCAGCTCTAGGGATCGGAGGTCAAATGCCATACACTTACTTATGGTCTAATATGGAAACGACCGCTACGATTTCGGGCCTTCCGGGAGGAGATTATTGTGTTACCGTTACTGATGCGTTGGGGTGTACAGCAGATACCTGTATCACCGTTCTAAATCAGATTATGCCTCCCGTGGTGGAAGGTATGGGGGATACGTTAGATTGTTTTGGCGATAGCGATGGTGTCCTCACTCTTGAGGTCATCACTGGTGACTTCCCCTTTGCCTATGTCTGGGAATCTCAAAATGGTACCCTCAATGGTGCAGGTGTTATAGATACGCTTGTCACGCAGGAGCTGATAACAGGTTTACCAGTAGGCACCTACTCTATAACCATCACAGATATTAATTTACTGAGCGATACGATAGAGTTAGCCATCGTTCAGCCTACTCCGCTTGAGGTTAGTCTTGCCAATAGCGAAGATGCCAGTTGTTTTGGGATATGCGATGGTAGTATCGCTGTAGCTGTACAAGAAGCTACGCCTCCTTACACCTATAATTGGTCGAGTTCCGACACCGATTCGGTGGCAACAGGGCTCTGTGCGGGAGATTATTTTGTGACCGTGACGGATGCCAATGGTTGTTTTACGGTATTTAATGCAGCTATTAGTGAACCACCTGAGTTTATTGTAGAAGCATCAGCTGTTTCTCCCGTTACCTGTTTTGGCGGTAATGACGGAGTCGCTTTTGCTACTTCCAATGGTAATTCAGTTTCCTTTGTTTGGGATAATGGTGAAACCGGTGATCAGGCGGACTCCTTAAATGCAGGTAATCATATGGTAACCGCTACTAATTTCGATGGTTGCACAGATGTGGCAACCGTATTTATCGAGCAAGCTCCCGCTCCGCTTTCCTTAACTATCGAAGAGCTATCCTCCATCCGGTGCTTTAATCAGAACCAGGGAGAGTTGGAAGCTGTTGCTTCGGGCGGGGCAGACGGTCCTTACACCTTTGTCTGGAATGACGGTAACCCTAAATCTACTATTACTAGTTTATTTGCCGGCGATTATAGTGTGACGGTTACGGACGACTTTGGATGTACGGAAGAGGCATCCTATACCTTGACGCAACCTGCAGAAATAATGGTAAGTGTTATTGAAGAAGATGCTACTTGCCTTGAAAATGGTCAGATAGCAGTAACTTCAGCTATCGGGGGAACCGGTAATCTCGAATTTACGTTGGATGGCAATAATTTTAAGTCGGATTCTATATTTTTTGATCTTTCTCCAGGTGATTATGAGCTTACGGTCCGGGATTCTTTAGATTGCCTCAACACGTTTGAAACCGCTATTTTCCCACCTCCGGAAGTGACGCTTGAGCTGGGGGAAGATGAGATTATTCAACTAGGAGAGGAGGTCAATATTTTTGCTCAAACTAATATTCCTAATCCCATCCTGGAATGGGAGCCACAGGATAGCATGTTATGTTCTACCTGTGTGGATGTAGATCTTAAACCGCTGGACGATGTAACTTATACTGTAGTCGCTACTGACAGCTCTACCGGGTGTTTTGCAATTGATCAGATCCAGATTGTAGTCCAAAAAGAACGGAATGTTTTTATTCCTAATATCTTTTCACCTAACGGTGATGGAGCCAATGATTTCTTTACTCCTGTTGGAGGAGAAGACGTACTAAATATCAATTATTTAAAGGTTTTTGACCGTTGGGGTAACTTGGTTTTTGAAACCAATAATCTTACCGGTCAGGAAAGTGATGGTTGGAATGGAACCTGGAATGGAAAAGATGTTTCCCCCGGAGTCTATGTCTTTGTTTCAGAAATAGTCTTTATTGACGGGGAGGTGATCATTTTTCAAGGGGATGTAACAGTAGTTAGGTAGATTGGTATAAGGAACAAGTAACTAAAATTGAAGGTGGCTGATAACACCTTTGGTGTTACGAGCCACCAAACTTTCTTCTTTGGGCCGCCTCAAAACTCCTTTCAGTCGTTTTTCGACAGCCCCAAATTCCGTTTTTTTTACTGAAATTCAGTAAAAAAAAGAAAAAACAACTATTGTTGGGCGGCGCATAAGTCCATAGGACTTATGCGCCGCCCTCATTCTAATTCAGTAGTTCGTAAATACCGGCAATGCCTTGACCGCCGCCGACACAAGCTGTGACCATACCGTATTTATTACCTCTTCTACGCATTTCATTAAACAACTGAATAGAAAGTTTAGCACCTGTACACCCTAATGGATGGCCCAAAGCTATGGCACCTCCATTGACATTGACAATATCAGGGTTTAATCCGGCTTCTTTGATTACAGCTAAAGACTGGGCGGCAAAGGCCTCATTCAGCTCGATCAATTCGACATCATTGAGCTTTAATCCTCCCTGGTCTAATGCTTTGGGAATAGCCGCACAAGGGCCAATACCCATATAAAGAGGATCAACACCCGCTACGGAGCAGGAAACTAATCGGGCTACCGGTTCCAGGTTAAGCTTTTTGACCATTTCTTCGCTCATAACGAGTGTAAAAGCAGCTCCATCAGAGGTTTGGGAAGAGTTGCCGGCGGTTACTGATCCTTTGTTGGCGAAGACAGGTCTTAGTTTTCCTAATGCTTCCAAATTTGTACTTCTTCTGACCCCCTCGTCTGTATCTACGGTGTGTTCTTTTTCAACGCGTTTATTATCTATTACCATAACGTCTTTAACCGTAACCGGAACGATCTCATCTTTGAAGCTGCCGCTATCTATGGCTTTAGCTGCAAGGGTGTGTGACCGTAATGCGAATTCGTCTTGTTGTTCCCGGCTCACGTCATATTTTTTAGAAACAGCTTCGGCCGTGATGCCCATGCTGGCTAAATAATCGGGTGTACTGCTAGCTACTTTATAGCTGGGAGCCAATTTATAGCCTGTCATCGGTATGGCGCTCATGCTTTCTACTCCGCCTGCAATAAAGATCTGTCCCATTCCAGCTTTGATTTTTGCGACTGCGATAGAGATGGTTTCAAGGCCAGAGGCGCAATACCGGTTGACGGTCATGCCAGGAACGGGTTTGCCGAGTGCTCTGACAGAGATCTGGCGGCCTATTTGAAGGCCTTGTTCCCCTTCCGGGTTAGCGCATCCTACGATGACATCATCCACCAGGGTTGGGTCTAATTCAGGAGTTTCCTTTAATAAATGTTGAATAATATCTACCGCCAGATCGTCTGAACGGTAATTCCGAAAACCGCCTTTCTTGGCTTTTCCAACTGCAGATCGAAATCCTTTTACTATATATGCATCCATGATTTGTTTATTTTTTAAGTTTATTAAAGTGAACAACGAGCCATCTACTAATGAAGACAATTTTTCAATTCGTTCAGTATTGATTAATTCCTCAGTGGTTTATTGGTCGTCAGCATGTGCTGAATGCGCTCGAGTGTTTTTTGTTCGCCACAAAGACTAAGGAAAGCTTCTCTTTCCAGGTCAAGCAGGTATTTTTCAGACACGCGCTGTTCACCGGTGAGGTCGCCGCCACAGAGCACCCAAGCGATCTTGTGAGCGATTTTTATATCATGCTCGCTGGCATAATTGCCCAGTTTCAATTCATTGGCAGCGGCATAGAGCGATGCTAGCCCTTGTCTGCCCAGCACGAGTACATCATCGCGTTCAATAGGTTGGGTATAGTTTTCAGAAAGCTCTAACACTTTCTTTTTGGCTTCGGCAATATTGCGATGCGTATTCATGACTACTTCGTCTTTGCTGTTCAGGTAGCCGTAGTTGAAGGCTTCATAAGCAGAGGTTGCAACGGAAGCTAAAGCTACTGTTTTGAATCGCTCAATAAGCGTTGGTATTTTTACATCGCCCGGGACAAAAGAATCGGCCGTTCGTACTGCAAACTCTTTCGTTCCGCTCCCCCCCGGGATCAATCCGACACCCACTTCTACTAATCCGATATAGGATTCTGCAGCGCACATAGCAGCATCACAGTGCATAATCGCTTCGCATCCTCCTCCGAACACATAGCCTTGGGTGGCAGCTACTACGGGTACGGAAGAATAGCGGCATCGCATTGTTGTTTGTTGGAATAGATTGACGGCCATGTTCAGCTCATCGAACTCCTGTTCATAGGCTAACTGTGCAATTAGCATAAGATTTGCCCCGACTGTAAAGTTTTGGGCATTATTACCGATTACGAGTCCCCGCCAATCACCATCTTCGGCAATTTTAATAGCGTCGTTGATACCTCGCAGAATCCCTTCTCCGATAGCATTCATTTTACTACGGAATTCCAGGCATAAAACCTGATCTCCGATATCGTGGAGTACTACTTCGCTATTGGTGTAGACGGGCTCTCGATCTCTGTAATTATCCAAGACAATAAACTCTTCAGCACCTGGAATCGTTTGGTAGGAATTGGTCTCAATGTCATAGTACTGACGAATACCGTCCTTTCTTTTATAAAAATGTTGAATGCCGGCAGCTTTCATATTCTGTACCCAGTCTGCAACAGGTTCTCCCATTGATTCGGCCAGCTCAATGCCTTTGTCAAGTCCTACGGCATCCCAGTATTCAAAGGGACCCATTTCCCAGGCAAAGCCTGCACGTAGGGCATCATCTATGCTGTAGATATTATCTGCAATTTCTGGAATTCGGTGTGAAGCATAGGAGAAAAGGCCAACCAATGATTTTTTGATCAATTCGGCGCCTTTGTCCTCTGCGTTGAACAGTGCCTTGAGACGCTGTGGTAGTTCATCAATTTGTTTGGAGATCGTAAGGCTTTGCAGGTTTGGTTTTTTACTTTCCCGATACTCCAGCGTTTCCAGATCTAGCGAAAGGATTTTTCGTTTTCCTTTTTCGTCTCGTTCATTGGTGCGTTTGTAATACCCTTGTCCGCTTTTATTTCCATAAAACTTATTGTCGATAAGAAACTGAAGGTGTTTCGGGATTTCCATCGACTGGGCCAGTAGGTCGTCGGGACAATTATTTTTGATGCCATGGATAACTTTTTCGGCGGTATCCAGGCCAACCAGATCACCAAGCCTGAAGGTTCCGGTTTTTGGACGACCCAGAGCGGGGCCAGTAAGACGATCAACCTCTTCGATGGTGAGGCCAAGTTCTGAGGTAAGTTGAAAAACTTTAGCCATAGCGTATACACCGATCCGGTTAGCAATAAAGGCAGGAGTATCCTTACAAAGGACGGTTTGTTTGCCGAGGTACACATCTCCGTAGTGCATAAAAAAGTCGACAACTTCTTGTTTGGTCTTGGGAGTAGGGATCACTTCAAAAAGGCGTAGGTAACGAGGAGGATTAAAAAAGTGCGTTCCGCAAAAGTGTGCCTGAAAATCTTCGCTTCTTCCTTCCAGCATCATATGGATGGGGATTCCCGAGGTGTTGGAAGTGATTAACGATCCTTTTTTTCGGTATTTTTCTACTTTATCAAAAAGTTGTTGCTTGATATCGAGTCGTTCTACCACTACTTCGATGATCCAGTCGCAATCGGCAATTTTGGGTAGATCATCGTCGAAATTACCGGTGGTGATGCGTTTGGAAAAATCTTTATCGTAAAGAGGGGCAGGTTTGGATTTGATCGCTTGTTTAAGGTTACTGTCGGCGATACTATTTCTCGATTTGGGATCTTTTTTTTGTTCGTCCGTCAGATTTGGAGGAACGATATCGAGCATAAGTACTTCCAGGCCGATATTGGCGAAGTGGCAGGCAATACCAGTTCCCATGACGCCAGAGCCTAATACAGCAGCTTTTTTTATTCTTCTCATTTAGGTGGATTTTTATGTTTTAGCGAAAATTCGCTGGAGTTCAAATTTAAGAAAATTCTCGGTAAGCGAGTAAATTAATTTTTGGCAGATACCAGATAAATGATTGAGTTGTTGATTTTTATTGGTTAGCCGACATTAGGAATGTTTATTTTGGATTTTAGGCGGATGTTTTATATTTTGATTTAAATACTTACCTGCACCTGCTGCACAGAATTTTTCCTAAAGGAAATTAAGATTGATTATATCATTCTTTCCCTGCTATTTACTATTTTTCAGAATAGTAATAAACTAAGACTCATTTAATTTGATTATTCTGATGCTAATAAATAATTAAAACCATTTTATTAAATTGAAAAAACTTATGAAAATGCAAAGATCTTTATTTACCTTATTTATGTTGGTGTTTCTCTTTAGTTCTACACTAACTGCCCAGTCTGAAAAATTAGAAACTGCAAAAATTCCAGGTTATCAACATTATGCTGTTCCTTATACTCCGGACTTCAAAACAGGTTTGGAGCATTTAGAAAATGCTGTAAGCCAGAGTTCGAATTCGACTCCATCTGTCTTATTAAGAACTTCAGGAGAGTTTGTTATAGGTGAAACCGTCTATGATTTACAAACTAACAATTCAGTATGTAATCGATTGTCGAATAACGGAGACGGAACATTTTCTGCTACCTGGACAATGGGATTCGAAGAAACGGCCTACCCAGATCGTGGAACAGGATTCAATTTCTTTGATGGAAATGATTGGGGTGATGCTCCCAATGACCGTTTAGAGGCAGACGTTAGAACTGGATGGCCTAATTACATCAAAACGAATTCAGGTACCGAATTTATCTGTAATCATGTATTTGATGCTGGCTCTTACAGGGTTCATACTTTAAGAAAAGAAGCTGGCGAAACGGATTGGACCGAATCGGATATTCCTACAAATACACCTTTTGGTTCTCTGTGGCCAAGAATGGCAGTAGGTGGTACCGATGGCGAATCTATCCACGTAATCGCTATTGCAACAACGGTTGCTTTAGGAGGTGAGGAGTTAAACGGGATCGATGGTCATCTTTTGTATTATCGTTCTCAGGATGGGGGGGAAACTTGGGATATTCAGGATGGAATTATCGAAGGTTTAGATAGTACGTTATTTGGGTTTTTTAGCGCAGATACTTATTATATCGATGCTGATGAAAATGGAAATGTTGCAGTTGGAGTATTTGGCTCTTTCAGTGACGTCACAGTTTTTAAATCAGAAGACAACGGAGATTCTTGGACTTCTTACCGGGTTTTTGATTTTCCTTTTGACGGCTATAAATTTGATCAAGGTTACGATCCTGATTCAATTGGATCTCAACTTATTGATAGTCTAGCTCCTGGGCAGATCTTTACTTCTGATGATTCGGGTACTGTATTATTGGATAATAATGGTGATGCGCATGTTTTTTTTGGAGAAATGCTTGTACAGGATACAATTGGGGGTGATGATCAATCCTTTTATTTCCCTCTTGTCAGTGGTATGGCTTATTGGAACGAAAGCTTTGGAGAAGATTCTATTTCTATTGATATTGTTGACTTGGTAGATTATGATGGTGATGGGGAAATTGATGTACCTGGTGCAATTGATTCTATTGGTATTTATTTCCTTTCTCTAACTTCAATGCCTTCAGCTGGAGTTGATGACGAAAATAGAATTTATATGGCATATTCGGGATTAGCTGTTCTTGACTCTTTTATTGACATAGGAGATGCCCAATATTTTAGACATATTTATATAACCTATTCTGAAGACAATGGTCAAACCTGGTCTGATCCGTATACCATTGCCAGGCCTTGCATTTCAAATGAAGGAGAATTTTATAATTTCTTTGAATATGTATTTCCATCGATGGCTAAACAAGTTGGTGATCAGGTCAATCTAATCTATCAACGGGATGCTTCGGCTGGATTGGCCCTTAGAGGAGATGAGGATGATCCAGGTACAAATGAGATAATGTTTGTTGGAGTCGACCTAGAAGACCTCGGCATCATGACCTCCTCAACCCAGCAAACTATTCGCCCAAAGCTCGACTTTGTCATACAGCCGAATCCAGCGGTCAATGAAACAACCATTACGTATTCACTAGACCGGAACACACAAGTAGACCTCAGCATTCACAATGCACTTGGTCAACTGGTCTATCAGGTCGATCTGGGGTACCAGGTAAAAGGGATCAATGCTGAAACCATTCAGTTGGATGCCTTGTCAAAGGGATTGTATTTCATTACGATTGAATCTGAAAACCAATCAGGCACCAAAAAGATCGTGATCGAATAACGGAAGACCAAGGGTGTCTCAAAACACTAATCGTGTTTCGAGACACCAAACTTTCTTCTTTGGGAGGGCTGTTTTTTCTAAAAAAATCATTGATTTTTTTAGAAAAAACAGCCCTCCCAAAATATGGTAAAGGACAAAGTTTCTT
>CAZHOV010000178.1:0-11794 GCA_964534315.1 uncultured Saprospiraceae bacterium
ATAAATGATAACCGTATCCTGAAGGGTATCCAATTGGAAGTCACCTTGTATACCCATGATATGGTCTTCGATAATGATGAAACTCTGAAGTTGTAACATATTCCCGTTCCCCAGATTGGTAATTGTGAAGATAACGGAATCTTCAGCACAGGCCGCACTGAGTTCTACGCTCGATCCATCCCAGTTTGGATCGACGGGCACACAGGAGGTATCCGGGAAAATATGGGCATTCACACAGTGGGTCTGTCCAGTCACGGTTGAGTCACAGTCTAAATAGGCTTGAATAGTGAAAAAACCAGATTCGAAGACATCAACATCACCAATTTCAAAGGTGTAGGTGTTCAGGTTGAGCCCGGTCCATGGCAATCCGCTATTTACTACCTGAAGGTATTCATCAAATACCAGTTCTATAGAAACATCCTCAGCCAGTTGAGTGCCGTTATTAGCATAAAATATAGTGTACTGGTTAAGAGAACATCTTCTTAGGAACGGGGTGGAAATATCGACCTCCATCCTGGGGCAATTGACCAGTGGCTGCATGGGAAATTCTACTTCTGCTGTGTCATAACCTCCTCCTTGCACTTGTACAAAAACAGTATCTGCACATGCTTCCCAGTTAGGATTTTGGGTAACCAGTCTGACCAGGTAGTAACCGGAATCTACCGGGACATCAAAGTTTCCGAGCGAATCAGAAGAAGCAAAGTAATTATTAGCTCCTTTTATTTCTACTACCCAATTGGGAATTCCATCTTCCGGACCATCCAGATTACAGTCCATTTCAAAGTCGGCAAAAATATTTCCCTGGATGATGTTGGAAAAAGCTACGCCGTTATTATCCGTTTTGATAAGATAACCATCAGCGTTACCGGCTCCGAAGCTTCTGGTGAATCCTGCTGCAACGATGCCGTTTCCGTTAGAGAGGGGATAGGCAATATTACCATTTTCCCCCAGGTAACCTCCGAAGGTTTTATTCCAGATCTGATTACCATTACTCGTTGTTCGGAGTAGAAAGAGGTTGCGGTCAAGATCGGCGGAGGTTCTTGTTTCGCCGGCGATGATAAGATCACCATTATTCATGAGTTGGACTGAATTTCCTCTTTGCAGTCCTTCGATCATGTAAGTTTTCATCCATTCTTCATTCCCGGCAGCGTCTACTTTCAATAATAGAATATCTTCAGCAGAGTTGGTCAGTGCATTCTTATATCCGGTAATAATTGCACCGCCGTCGGGGGTGGGAGTAATATCGGTGGCTTGCTCTATCCACTCTGAGCCATACGTCTTGGACCATAGTTCGTTGCCTTCTCCGTCAACTTTCAGGAGGTATATGTCGTAATCGCCATTTCCATAGCTTTTGGTAGAACCGACGATAAAGAAGTGGTTGTCAGAAGCTGCAGCAACAGCTCTTCCTTCATCCCAGAGATTCCCTCCGATTATCTTAAATCCATCTTCCATACCTGTAGCATCGACCTTAAGGATAAAGATATCACTGTCCGGGTAATCATTTCCCGTGGAATCCGTTTTTATATCTAAAACGCTACCGACGAGTAGATAGCTACCGTCTGCTTTTTCAACCGCTTCATACCCCGTAACAGAGTCTACTTCTGAGTTGACCGACCATAAAATATTACCTTGTTGGTCTGATTTGGCTATATATCCTTTCAAAACTCCGTTCTCTTCAGCTGTTCCGCCTATGATAAAGTCGCCAGAAAGCGTTGGAGCGATACTGCGGCCAAATTCGTTTTTCAAAGAACTTCCAAACGTATTGGTCCATTGGATATTCCCGTCGACATCGGTTTTTACCAGATAGATGTCAGTATTTGATGTGTTGGGAATGGTTTGATGGCCAACCATGAGAAAACCATTATTGTTGGCAATATACATATCACCGAACGACTCGTTGTCTGTTGAGCCGGCCGTTTTTTCCCATCCTTGCGACCAAGACATGTTTATGGTCGCCAAAAGGAGCATGCCTAAAATGATATGTTCTTTAAATTGCCTCAATATGTTTGTTTATTATGGTGTTCTCTTTCGATGGTATAAAAATGAATATTAATTCACGGTTAACCAAAAACAAAAAAATGCAATTCTCGGATTTTTTTTAGCTTTTTTTGTGTAAAGTTCCTATTATTAAGGTAAATTAGCACTATCGTTCTCGAATATTTTTTTATGAATAACTATAAAATAGTCAAAATTTTAAACGCACTTTCGAAGAAGGAGTTACGAATACTTAACAAATTCGTAAAGTCTCCGATCTATAATCAGCATGAAGGGGTGATCAAGTTATTTGGATATTTGAGGAAATACCTCCATAAGATAGCGTATCTGAACGATGCTGAAAAAATATTTGACTATATTTTCCCGGGTGAGTCTTTTGATATACAAAAGATCCATTATTTGAACTCTTATTTATTCAGGGTCCTTGAGGAGTTTTTGGCCTGGAATGAATGGTACGGCGATATTGAGCAAAGGGGGCTTTTTCTGGCGCGGGCGTATCAGCATCATGGTTTGGAAAAGCCCTTTCGTAAAAATCTGAGACAAACCCTGCAAAAGTTGGAGAAGCAACCTATCCGAGATGCTACTTTCTACCAAACTCAGTATGCACTTCAGATAGAGCAGTTTAAATTTGCCAAATTAAAAGGGCGGACTCGCGCTTTTCCCCTTCAGGAGTTGGCCAATATGCAGGAGATATCCTTTATTGCCGAGAAGCTCAAAAATGCCTGCCTGCTGCTTAGCCACCAATCGGTATCGAAAACTACCTATGATATGGGGTTACTTGATCAGATCATCGAATTCCTGGATGGGCACCCGTATCTGGATATTCCCGCTATCAGTATTTACTACTATGGTTATCAGTCGCTAACGGATATGGAACACGATGTATCCTTTCAATTATTGAAGGAGCAATTATTTTTGCATTATGCCTTATTCGATCTGGAGGAACTGAGGGATATGTATATTCTTGCTATAAATTGCTGTATAAAGCGGATCAATCTGGGTATGTCGGATTATTATCAAGAAGTATTTGAATTGTTTAAAACGGGGCTCACCAAAGATATTTTTCTCGAACAGGGAGTTTTATCTCCCTGGACGTACAGTAATATCATTGCTTCAGGGTTGAAGCGTATGGAGTATGATTGGGTATTAAATTTTATACATTCTTATAAAGAAAAACTGCCCGAGAAGCAACGCGAAGGTTTTTTCAATTATAATTTGGCGAAGTTTTATTTTGAAAAAGGGAATTACCGGGAGGCGATGCCTTTACTACAACAAATGGAATATGCCGATCTGTTACACAATCTCACTGCCAAATCGATGCTTGCGCGGATGTATTATGAGCTTGGTGAGTTTGAATCGCTTGATCATTTGTTGAGTAGCTACAAAACCTATATACACCGGAAAAAAGTACTTGGGTACCATAAGGAGAACCACCTAAATTTTATTGAATTAATAAGAAAGTTGGTTCGAATACTTCCAAACGATGATCTCCAAAAAGAAAAGCTCAAAAAGGATATTCAGCAGCGGAAAATCCTGATGGAACGGGAATGGTTATTGAGTAAGATAGAGGAGATGTAAGGTGGTAGTATTAGGTAGGTATTAAGGGTGTGTCGAAACACGAATAGTGTTTTGACACACCCCCTCTACTCTAAGATATATCTTCCTGGAAAGGAAAAGCTCTTTCCTATTTTCAGACCAAGAATATCCCAACTAGATTATTACTACGCCATTTTTTCAGATGCCACAGAAGCAGTCAGGTAGTTGCGGTTCATTCTAGCGATGTGTTCAATAGATATTTCTTTAGGGCATTCTGCTTCGCAGGCTCCGACGTTAGAGCAATTTCCAAAGCCTTCAAGGTCCATCTGTTTTACCATGGAATGAACTCTTTTTGTGGCTTCTACTTTACCTTGAGGTAGTAAGTTCAGATGAGAAACTTTGGCTGAGGTAAAGAGCATAGCGGAAGCATTGGGGCATGCGGCAACACAAGCTCCACAGCCAATACAAGCAGCCGCATCGAAGGCTTCAAGTGCCAACCCTTTCTCCACAGGAATAGCATTGGCATCTTGCGCTTGACCTGTATTTACAGAGATATAGCCACCCGCTTGGATGATCCGGTCAAAAGAAGAGCGATCTACTACCAGATCCTTTACAATCGGAAAGGCCTTGGCACGCCATGGTTCTATAGTAATGGTGTCTCCGTCTTTGAAGAATCGCATGTGGAGTTGGCAGGCAGTGGTACCTTTCAGCGGGCCGTGAGGTCGACCATTGATCACCATATTACAAGTACCGCAAATTCCCTCTCTACAGTCGTGCTCAAATGCAACAGGTTCTTTTTTCTGGGCAATCAGGCTTTCATTTAGTACATCGAGCATCTCCAGGAAAGACATATGCTCGTTAGCTTCAACCTGATACGTTTCAAATTTTCCCTTTGTTTTATTATTTTTCTGTCTCCAGATTTTTAATGTCAAATTCATAATGATAATAATGTTAAGAATTGAGTAATGGATATTAGTGAAAGGTATTGAATAATGAGACAGCATTTTCTCAATATTCAATACCAACTACCAACTACTACTTATAACTTCTAGTTTTTAACTCTACGTTTTCAAATACCAGATTCTCCTTGTGCAAGACTGGATCTTTGGTCGTATCGGGCCATTCCCAGGCAGATACATAGGCATAGTTCTCGTCGTCACGCAATGCTTCGCCTTCTTCTGTTTGGTATTCTTCACGGAAGTGTCCGCCACAAGATTCGTTGCGGTCAAGAGCATCGACCATCATTAATTCGCCCAATTCGATAAAATCGGCTACTCTCAATGCTTTTTCCAACTCAGGATTGTAATCATTGGCATCGCCGGGCACGAATACCGTCTCGTAGAATTCTTTTCGAAGCTCCTGGATAATTTTTCTACCCTTCTTGAGACCTTCAGCATTTCTAGACATTCCACAGTATTCCCACATAGTCAAGCCCAACCGACGGTGGAAGCTTTCTACCGAAGCTGTTCCGTCATTGTTCATGATTTTATTGATACGCTCCTGTGTTTCCTGCTTTGCCTTTTCAAACGCTTCGTGATTTGGATCGATTTCCGGCGTTCGGATTTCATTGGAAAGGAATTGTCCAATAGTGTAAGGAATAACGAAGTAACCGTCTGCAAGTCCTTGCATCAAGGCCGAGGCTCCCAGGCGATTAGCGCCGTGATCGGAGAAGTTGCATTCTCCCAGTGCAAATAATCCGGGAACATTGGTTTCCAAATTGTAATCCACCCAAATACCACCCATAGTGTAGTGAACGGCAGGATAGATTTGCATAGGTGTCTTATAAGGATTATCACCCGTGATCTTCTCATACATCTCAAATAAGTTACCGTACTTGGCGGAAACTACTTCTTCTCCTAACTTGGTGATAGTTGCTTTATCCGGATTATGAATTCCTTTAGAGTACGCTTCAGATTTTCCGTATCGCTCAATAGCAGCAGCGAAATCAAGATAAACAGCCAATCCGGTTTCATTTACTCCTCTACCCTCATCGCACACCGCCTTAGCAGCTCTTGAGGCAACATCGCGCGGAACGAGGTTACCGAAAGCCGGATAACGGCGCTCCAGATAATAGTCTCTTTCATCTTCGTTTAGATCAGTAGGTTTTTTCGTTCCTTTTCTGATCGCTTCAACATCCTCAATATTCTTTGGTACCCAGACTCTACCATCGTTACGTAACGACTCTGACATCAACGTCAATTTTGACTGGTAATCACCTGATACAGGGATACAAGTGGGGTGGATTTGCGTAAAACATGGATTAGCCATTAGCGCTCCGCGTTTAACGGCTCTCCAGCCAGCAGATACATTACAATTCATGGCGTTGGTAGAAAGATAGAAAACGTTACCATAGCCGCCGGTCGCTAATACCACACAATGAGCTGCATGAGATTCTAGTTCTCCGGTGAGCAAATTTCTAGCAATAATACCTCGAGCTTTGCCATCGATCTTAACGAGGTCTACCATCTCATGGCGATTGTACATTTCTACGCTACCGGTAGAAATTTGACGTGAAAGAGCCTGGTAGGCACCCAATAGTAGTTGCTGTCCGGTTTGACCTCTTGCGTAAAAAGTCCTAGATACCTGTACGCCTCCAAAAGAGCGGTTGGCTAGTAGTCCGCCATATTCACGGGCAAAAGGGACACCCTGAGCAACGCACTGGTCAATGATATTCCGGCTCACTTCAGCCAAGCGGTGTACGTTGGCTTCTCTGGAGCGGTAGTCACCTCCTTTGATCGTATCATAGAATAGGCGATACACGCTATCTCCGTCGTTTTGGTAATTTTTTGCTGCATTAATCCCTCCCTGAGCGGCAATACTATGCGCTCTGCGCGGGCTATCGTGAAAAGTAAAAGCTTTAACTTTATATCCTAACTCCCCTAATGTAGCGGCGGCACTTGCTCCGGCAAGCCCGGTGCCGACTACAATAATCTCTATTCTACGTTTATTATTTGGAGCCACTAGATTCACAGTAGACCGGTATTGGGTCCACTTTTCAGCTAAAGGCCCTTCTGGTATCTTGGCATCTAATTTCATTGTTATCTTGATATTAAAAGTTAAATAGTAATATAACTAGAAGCTACTGTATTGGCCCATCTAACCTCAAATAGCCATATATTGTTTAATTGAGTTATTTGAAAAAGAACATGTAGATCGGAATGATCGCAAACCCTAGCGGAATAAGGATAGAGTAGATTACCCCTACTGTCTTAATCAACGGTGTATACTTCTTATGGTTTATCCCCAGCGTTTGGAAGGCGCTTTGAAACCCATGTAACAAGTGATATGCAATGACGCCCATAGAAAACACATAAAATACAACAAAATACCATTGCTGGAAGGCGTAAACCACCGGAGTGTACAGGTCTTTTACCTTGTAGTCATATCCTGCATATTGCACTTTTTCTACCGCTCCCAACTTCATTTGAAGCCAGAACTGCCACATATGGATTACAATAAATACGAAAATGATTATCCCCAGCCAGGCCATATTCCTGCTCGCAAAAGAGCTTGATTTAGTATTAGAGACCGCATATCGTTGACCTCCTCTCGCAGCTCTATTCTGCAACCAAAGTGCGATTCCTTGGACTGCATGTAATAAGATGAAAAAGTACAATAGATAGGAGATGGTCATAATCAACGGATTAGTAGTCATCTTTTTTGCGTAAAGATTGAATGCTTCTCCGCCGTCATTCATCAATAGCTGCAAATTTCCGGCAAGATGAACAACAAGGAAAAGGATCAAGAATAATCCGGTTAAACTCATGATCAATTTTCGACCGATAGAAGATGTGAGGAAGTTAGTGAACCAACTCATATTTTATTAGATTTCTTTAATTGCTTGTAAAATGGTTTAAAAATGAAAAGTATCTGCAAAACAGACCACACAAATCTATCTATTTAATGGCATATGCCCAACATTTGTTTGTGATGCATTTTACTGACCAAATTATTTAGAATGAATTTAAACAAGGGGTCTAAGGGTTCAGGGGTTCAGGGGAATAAGGGAATAAGGGAATAAGGGAATAAGGGAATAAGGGAATAAGGGA
The DNA here is from genome assembly GCA_964534315.1 of uncultured Saprospiraceae bacterium. Lineage (GTDB taxonomy): Bacteria > Bacteroidota > Bacteroidia > Chitinophagales > Saprospiraceae > CAZHOV01. Next base: position 7,581 of record CAZHOV010000178.1, read on the forward strand.
ATAAGATAGAAGGACAAAGATAAGGAATATCTCATTGTCCTAGGGGCGCTGCCCTAGTTTGGTTTATAAGGTATCAGTCCTTCAGACTGAATTTTTTATTGAGTGTCTGGTCCTCTGATCCTCCGGTTGTCTTGTCCTCCAGTCTTACAGCCATCGTTTCCTTCTAAAGTACCAGACCATGAGTAGGGCAAGGATCAGCATAATGGTAAGTAGTACAAAATAGCTGTATTTCCATTTCAGTTCCGGCATATATTCGAAATTCATGCCGTAGATACCGGCGAGAAAGGTAAGGGGAATAAATATACTGGCAATTATGGTTAATAGGTTCATAACGCTATTCATCCGATGACTGAGTTCGGAGAGGAAGAGTTCTTGGAGGCTGTTGAGGTTATCTCTACTTGCTTCGATCAGATCAATGGTTTGCATGACGTGGTCTCTCAGGTCGCGGAGATAAAACTCTGTGGTTTCAACGATTAGTTCATTTTCGGATTTGGTCAATTGGTGAATTAATTCTCTGACCGGAATAACAACTTTTCTTAATTTGAGCATTTCTTGCTTAAGGTGGTACAGTCGGGATCTGATCTCTGGGTTATGGTTTTCGATGATAGATTTTTCCAACCCCTCAATTTCTTCTTCAACATCATCCAACAATAAATAATACTGATCGACAATGCTATCGAGAATAGCATACATCAGATAGTCGGCACCACGTTTTCTTATTCTACCGGCACTCTTTTGAAGGCGGTTTCTTATATTTAACAACAAGTCGGTTTCATTTTCCTGAAAAGAAAGGACGAATCCACTTCCCAGGTAGAGGGCTACCTGTTCTGTTCGAATAACCTTTTCCCTCCTATCAAATGTAATAGCTTTTAGAGTGACGAAAATGCCGTTGTTGTATTCATCCACTTTAGGACGTTGATTAATATCGGCAATATCCTCCAGCGCCAGGGGGTGTACTTTGAAGGTTTTTCCGATTTCTTCGATCAATAAGGTGTCATGCAAACCTCTGAAATCATACCATTGGACAAATTGGTCGATAGGTTGATGAAAACCCTGGATCGACTGATTGTCTAATTGCTGTTCTTCTAGTTGGGTTTCATTGTATTGGAGGTAATGAATGATTATCTTATCTACCTTCCGGTTGCCAGTGAAAATAACCGACCCTGGCGGAAGGCCAATTTTCTTTCTCTTTTTTGGTTTATGATTTGCCATCTTTATACCCATTTAATTTTAACAATTGCAGTTTTATTCGGCAAGGTTTTCAGTCAGTGGATTACTAATTGCTTATTTTAGTATTTCTTTTATCCCTATCTTTACTTATATCGAACAATTAGGCACCATTTTTTGTAAAGTCTGCGTAGTATAGTTAAATAACATATGAAAAAAACCAAAAACGGAAAAATATCATTTGATTACTTTCTGGAGAAATTTCCAATTCTGGAGCTACCCGTTACGCTTTCGGACCAGGAGCATCATGCATTTAGTTCAAAGAATCAAACCTTTTCTCCTGAAATGATTGATGCATTCATTATGCCCTATCAGGGCGCGCCTGCTGATGAATTTACAGAATTTGTGCCTTGTTTTCGGCTCCCGGAAACACAGGATTTTCATGCGCTTGTATTTTGGAAAGCCAGTTTACTAAATTATGCGTATTATCTGATTACGTTTTCCAAGAAAGGAAAATTTATTGATCAAAAAGAAATTGCGGGAACTAAAAACAAGGAAAATGAATTAATGCAATCAGTTGCTACTATTGAAGATGACTGGATAATATATATTGTTAGTGGCATTAAGGATACCCATGAAAGCTCCACTTATTCTGCCTCCACCAGTAAAGCCCATCAGCTTGAATTGCTTGCCGACGGAAGAATTGTCTTCCCTTAATTTTTTTATTTTAACACACTAAATTTATGTCCAAAAAAACATCAAATAAAACCAAAGGAAAAAAGCTTACCGCCAAACAACTTAAATACGAAATTTTCAGACTATTTAAACGACATCCTAAGAAGCGGTTTAATCCCAAACAAATTATTAAAAAATTAAAAGTTGCCAATAATAAAGATTCGGTCGAACATGCTTTGTCCAAACTAGTTGAGGATAGTAAGGCCCAGGAATTAACTGGCAATAAATACACCTTGCCGTCCAATAGGGATAATTCCCGCCAGCGCTCTACTCACATCGGTGAGGTCGATATGACCAAATCAGGTGCTGCCTACATCATTACGGAAGATCTGGACCATGACGTCTATATCCCCCCTAAATTCATCAACGGAGCTCTCCATGGTGATAAGGTGAAAATTACCGCTTATGTGCCGCGAGGGCGTCGAAAAATGGAGGGTAAAATAGTGGAAGTGGTCGAAAGGGTGCTCGATCACTTTATAGGCATCTATCGCGAATCAAAAAAGGATGAAGGTATTGTTATCCCTGACCACATAAACATTCCTTTTGATATCAACATCAAAAAGGGAGAGCATAAAGGTGCTAAAGATGGGGAAGTAGTGGTTGCCAAAATCATTAAATGGCCTACTGCCAAGCATACGAGTCCACTAGGAGTCGTTACTTCTGTATTGGGAGCGCCTGGTGGAAGCGATATGGAAATGAAATCTATTTTAATTAACAATGGATTCAATATCACTTTCCCGGAAGAAGTGCTGGCAGAAGTGAAAGACTTGAACGGAGATATTCCTGAAATGGAAGTCCACCGACGCCGCGATATGCGCGATATCCCTACCTTTACCATCGACCCTACTGATGCTAAGGACTTTGATGATGCCCTTTCTTTCCGATATCTGGATGACGGAAACCGGGAAATAGGCGTTCACATCGCCGATGTCACTCATTTCTTGCTGCCGGGAACTGCTTTAGATAAAGAAGCTTATTTGCGCTCAACGAGTGTATATCTTGTAGACCGGGTTTGCCCGATGCTTCCCGAAAAGCTCTCCAACGAGCTTTGTTCGCTCAGACCGAATGAAGATAAATATACCTTTTCGGCTGTTTTTGTATTTGATAAAAATGATAAAATCGTCAATCAGTGGTTCGGTAAAACACTTATCCATTCAGATCGCCGATTCACTTATAATGAGGCGCAGGAGGTTTTAGATGCGGGTCAAGGGGATCATGTCGAAGAATTAAAGGAGTTAAACCGGTTGGCCCACAAGCTACGTAAGCAACGATTTAAAAAAGGCGGTATTTCTTTTGAAACTGAAGAGGTCCGTTTTCGACTGGATGAAGATGGGGTGCCTGTTGAGGTTTATGTAAAAGAACGTAAAGATGTCCACTTGTTGATTGAGGATTTTATGCTCCTGGCTAATAAAAAAGTAGCAGAATTTATTCATAAAAAGGAAGGTGCTGAAGTGCCATTTGTGTACCGGGTACACGACCTTCCCGATCCAGCTAAACTTGCAGAGTTTGCTGTTTTTGCCAAGCAATTAGGATTTCAGGTGAATATTGAAAACCCAAAGGCTATTGCGAACTCGCTCAACCGGCTGGCTAAAGAAGCCCAGAAAAACGAATTGCTCAAAATGCTGGAACCGATCGCGATCCGGACGATGTCAAAGGCTGAATACAGCCCCGATAATATTGGTCACTACGGGCTTGGCTTCGACTTTTATTCGCATTTTACTTCTCCTATCCGTAGATATTCAGATGTGCTGGCCCACCGAATCCTCCGTTTAAATTTGGAGGGTACCTATCGGATGGATAAGGAAAAACTTGTCGAACAATGTAAACATATTTCTGACAGAGAGCGCAAAGCCCAGGGTGCGGAACGCGAATCGATCAAGTATAAGCAGGTGGAATTTATGGAAAAACACGTCGGCGAAGTATTTGAAGGCTATATCTCAGGAATGATCGACAAAGGAATGTTCGTTGAATTGGCTGGCAACAAATGTGAAGGAATGGTACCATTCGAATTAGTCGATGATCAATTCGAACTACTAAATGGCAGATTGCAAGCCAGAGGGATCTACTCCGGTCATACCTATAAAATGGGGGATAAAGTCCATGTACAAATCCTGGAAACCGATCTTAAACGACGGTCTATTACCATGAAACTGGCTGAGGAAGCATAGGACACCTTTCCCCTAACATGAATGATGTTTGGTAAATATGTTGCACTAAATTTGGGATAGAACGACCATTGTTTTGGTAGTTTCCTTTTTACAGCGATTCTCGGTTTAGCATATTATTCTAGCAAAGGGAAATCTAAAGAAGGC
>CAZHOV010000179.1:0-11789 GCA_964534315.1 uncultured Saprospiraceae bacterium
GAATAATTCTATCGCTTTTCAATTAACCTCTATTCAGCTTTGCTGAATAGTTACTTTATTACTTTCAAAAAGGAAAACACAGACACTATGGTGCCCATTTACTTATTACTTGCTATTCCTCTATTACTGGTTTTGGTCGGTGTTGAGATGCTTGTCAACTGGGTCAAAGATAAAAAGCACTTCAGTTTGCCGGATACACTTACCAATCTGAGTTGCGGAATTGGGAATCAGGGATTGAATTTATTTACCGAGGGATTGAAAATTGCCCTTTATGTAGACTTTTACGAACATTTTGCACTCTTTCATTTGCCCAATACATTCTGGGCGTTCGTACTCTGCTTGCTATTATTTGATCTGGCTTTTTATTGGGAACATCGTTTGAGCCACGTGATCAATATTCTTTGGGGCACGCACGTCGTTCATCATTCCAGTGAAGAATACAACCTTACGATTGCATTGCGCCGCTCCTGGATCGCCGATATCATCGTGATTGTGTTTTTCTTGCCTATACCTTTGTTTGGTTTCGATCCCGTCACTTTTGGAGCTACCGTTATTGTCCATAATGTTTACCAATTTATCATTCACACCAGATCGGTCAAGAAGCTTCCCTGGATCGTTGAATATATCATGCATACGCCGTCTCATCACAGGGTCCACCACGGGAAAGATCCGAAATATATCGATAAGAACTTCTCCGGAGTCTTTATCATCTATGACCGTATTTTCAATACGTTTAAGGAAGAGGAAGAAGAGCCGACATATGGTATCACTACTCAACTTACTACGAATAATCCTGCGTTAGTCAACATCCACTATTATCGGGATCTATTTAAAAAGGTGGGTCAGGCACGAGGCATTGGCGATAAGCTGAGGCTATTATTTGGTAAACCCGGTTGGCATCCGGAGTATATGGGTGGGTACATAGCGCCGCCAGAGGTTGACAAGCAAACGTATAAGAAGTATCTACCAAATACTCCCAAGCATTTGAATCGATACATTACTATCCAGTTTCTGATGAATTTTGCGGCGTTGATGCTTTTTATCGTGATGAAAAAAGTAATTGAAAAGCAGGTAGGACATCCTATTCTGCCAGTTGGGTATGAATACCTATTTTTTGCTGCAATAGCGCTTACCTCTGTTATTCCAATTTCTTTATTTGACCGCAAGAACTGGACGCGTTGGGGAGAGTATTTCCGCCATACGATGATCTTTGTAATCGTAAATGGGTTTGCGTATCAATATTTTTATGATTGGTACATATTGATATTCCTGGCATCAACGGCATTTTATGTGAGTATGGTGTATTGGTTTAGGAAAGTTTGGGTAAGTCGCTTTACGAATGATGGCGAAGAAGGAGAAAAGGATCAATTGGAATTGGCTAACGTTTAGACTTTAAACATGAGTCATCCCGAATTTTACAATTACAGGATGATTCATGTTTTTTACTTTTTTTGCTTAGTTTTCAAAAGGTTAAGCGCTTTTTTGAAGCAAAAACTGACACCTTTTGAGCTATTTTTAAAAGGGGGAATACCCTGATTTTTTTTAAAAATCAGGGTATTCCCCCTTTTAAAATCCCCAGAAAGGGCTGTAATTTTAAGCCAAAAAATAAGCTTAAGATCGCTATTTTAAGCAAAAAAAGCCCATGAGGTGTCTCGATCCTGCATTAAAGATAATGCGGGACGGGATGACTCATGTTTAAAAATTAAGTCAAAAAATATTGTTTTTTTTTAAGCATTCTGTTGCTGGGCAATCTTACGCTCAGAAAGTTTCTCCATATTTTTTAAGCCTTCCTGAACGAGTGGAGAATTACTGATCATATTGATCATCTTGTCATTTATTTTCTTCACAAAACCATCAAGAGGTCTTACAAAGTCGACAAATAATATGGCGCGATAGCCTTCTGTATTATTCCAAACCTCATGCTCAAAGGTGTCATCGAAAATAAGGCTTTTACCTTCATCCCAGTGGCCAAAATCCTTACCGACTCTGATCTTGATGTCATTTTTTGGCTCGGGTACGATCAGGCCAAGATGATATCTGAGAACACCTGCATATGGGCCTCGGTGAGGAGGAATATGTTTGCCGGGCGCGAGAATGGAGAAAAAGGCCGTTTTCATACCAGGAATTTTTTCGACCAGTTTTGTCGTTTCCGGACAACGATTGATGTTATTTTGCACCTTATATCCGTAGCCATAAAGGAAAAATGTTTTCCATTTCCCTTGCTCGGCATCAATTTTCTTTTGGTCAGGAGAAACCTCCAGGAAGTTGGGGATATTTTCCCGGTCTTTCATGACTTCATCGAGTTCTTTTCTGATGACTTGCCAATTATCTTCCAGTTCTTTAGCCCAAGGAAATTGCTCAGTATCAAAGAAGGTTTTATCACCAACCAAGGAACGTTTTTTGATGAGTTGCTCCAACCCCAGGTAGGAATTTCTACCCAATACCTTATAGTGTAGTTTTATATAACCTTTCATTAAATTTTGAAAAAACTTCTTCATTACAGTTCATATTTGATGAATAAATGTATGCAAATATACACATGAAAACCTTTCAAGGTAATATTTTAATTAAATAGTTGTATCGCAAAATTGTTTTATATACATTGTCATAATTCATTCATTAAAAAAACATTTATAAAATAAATTTACACGACTTTTATCTTTACTTTTTTAGCAATTACAAGTATCACCTATGGTCAGTCGGACACATTATTGTTTGAGGATTTTCAGGACACCATTCAAAATATTCTTTCTTTCCCCGACCCGGATAGCGTTGGCACCAACAACTGGGTTAACTGGGATGAAGATGGTTTGGATGATGCCAATAATCGTCCTCCGGAGTGGTATCGCACGGATGATTTTATCTACACAGCTGATGATACCACTTTGTATCCTGCAGATTCGAATTTTGTATTGGCTAGTTCTTCCTGGCTACAAGGGTTTGCTAATGGTAATCGTAATTTATTTATTACACCCCCGTTGGAAATTGTAGATGACCAGGCCATGCTTTATTGGGAATCGGCGCCTTTTCAGGGGCCGCGTTATATGGACGGTTATTCTGTTGTGGTTTCGACATCTGATTTTGATCCAACTTCATTTTCGGATACCCTTTTCCGTCATGCTCAAATGATTCCGCCGTTGCCTGATTCTGCTGATATTCTACCTGCAGCGCTTAATCCCGACAACTTTTTGTTCTTTCCTGCGGATGGCTACATTCATGCTGATCGATATACTATAGAACAGTACTTTACTTTTGTAGATGGAGAATCGACTTACACAGCCCTTCTTGAACCGCATTCGGTAAGCCTTGCTGATTTTGAGGGGGAGACGATCTTCATTATGTTCCTGCATGATTCGGATGACGATAATCTAATCAGTATCGATAATATCCTGGTCACAGGTAGCCTGCCTACTTCCAACCAAGACATTGCCAAGCAGCAAGTTCATTTCCAAACGTTCCCTAATCCGGTAAAGAATACCTTGATTGTAAATTACCGTTTAGAAGAAAAGGCTGAGGTACAATTAGGTATTTATAATATAGAGGGTAAGCAGGTGCGAAATGTGCTCAACGATACCAATCAACCAGGAAATTACACGGAGAATATAAATCTTAAAGATCTGCCTTCCGGAACTTATATTGCCAGATTGGTTGTGAATGGCGAGTTGATTACTAAAAAAATTGTAAAACAATAAGCTATAATTAAAAAAACTTTTTAAAATGAGGAGTCATTCCGTACTTTCGGAATGACTCTTTTAAATTTTATATTTACCCTATGAAAAAAACGCTAATTTTTTTGCTGTTAGTATTTGGAAATCTCTGCACCTCCTTCGCACAGGGCGGCTTTACCAATTGGGTGACTGGCGATACTGCTGATGTACAACCCGACAATTTCCTGCCGGGTATCGTGCTTGCCGGCGGCGGTGGTGATAACGATGAGGCTATGCAATGGATGCTGGAGCGGGCTGATGGCGGAGATGTCTTGGTGATAAGAGCCAGCAATTCGGATGGCTACAACGATTATTTTTTTGATCAACTAGGGGTACAGGTCAACTCGGTAGAGACTATTCGCTTTGATAATGCTAGTGCCGCTAGTGATCCTTATGTAGCGCAGCAAATCATGAATGCTGAGGTTTTGTTTATTGCAGGAGGGGATCAGTATGACTACTATGAATATTGGAAAGGTACGCCCATAGGAGATGCCATTAACTTTTGTATCAATGAAAAAGGGATTACGGTAGCAGGTACCAGTGCGGGTATGGCAATATTGGGAGGGGCTTATTACACCCCGGAAAACCTTGGCACCGTTACCACAGAGGCGCTGGCCAATCCCTACCATCCCAATCTGGATATTATTGGTCATGGTGATTTTCTTAATGCTCCTTATTTGGAAAATACCATTACCGATACGCATTTTGATAATCGCGATCGCGACGGCCGGTTTACTACCTTCCTGGCGCGATTGGCAAAAGACTATCAGGTGCGGCCCTTTGGTATTAGTTGCAACGAATATACGGCTGTTTGCATTGATGAGAACGGAAAGGGAACCGTCTTTGGTGAGTATCCGGAATATGACGATTTTGCCTATTTTATCTCCGTTTGCGAAAATGATAGTCAACCTGAAACTTGCGAAGCTGACACACCTCTTACCTGGTACACTAACGGTCTGCAATTAAATGTCTATAAAATTCCGGGGACCATTGATGGGGTAAATTATTTTAATGTAGACGACTGGCAGGATAAGAGCGGCGGCCAATGGGAAGCCTGGAATGTGGTTGATGGCGTGTTGAGCAAAACGGAACTTGATGAAATGCCTGATTGCGTGATGACTGCCACTCAGTCCTTGAAAAAGGAACCTTCTTTTTTGGTTTTTCCAAATCCAACCTCCTCAATAGTTGAAATTAGAACACAGCAGATTGGAGAAATTCGTTCGATCATTTTATACAATAGTATTGGAACCGAATTGATCCGACAACTACCTGATTTACAAAATCCAATCCGCTTAGATTTAGGAAAATATAGCTCCGGAACATACTGGATTGAGCTCATTACGGAAAAGGGCAGTTTTACCAAAAAAGTAGTAAGGATTTAAGGTAAAAAAAAGAATAATGCATAACAGAAATTGGCTAGTTATCCTCTTATTATTTGGGCTTCTGGCTTGCGGCGAAAAACCTGAAAAGAAAGGGGTTAAACAAGCTATAAATTCTAAAAAACAAGTTGAAGAGCCCAAACAACAACCAAACGCATCTAAAGGTCTATCTATGGATTCCTCTATTACCGTAGCATACATAATGGGAAAATTTGATCCGGCACAAGATGATCGGTTTGTGGAGATCAATATCCAGTATGCTTCTCGTGAGGGAATGTTGCTGCGAGAGGAAGCGTATGAGGCTTTTAAGAGAATGTATGAAGCAGCTAAAAATGAAGGGGTAAGTCTCAAAATTCTTTCCGCCACCCGCAACTTCGACTATCAAAAAGGCATCTGGGAGCGCAAGTGGACCGGCCAGCGCATCCTTTCTAACGGAAAAAATGCGGCCCAAGCCTATCCCGACCCAAAAGATCGCGCCTTGAAAATATTGGAATATAGTGCCATGCCGGGTATCTCTCGTCACCATTGGGGGACTGACATCGACCTCAATGCTTTTAATAACTCCTATTTTGAACGCGGCGAAGGCGCTAAAATTTACCAATGGCTCGTAGCTAACGCCCCATCCTTTGGCTTTTGTCAGCCCTACACCCCTAAAGGACCAGATCGACCCAATGGCTATAATGAGGAAAAGTGGCACTGGTCTTATATGCCGATTTCCCAGCCCTTGACGCGGGGTGCCAGAGAGCTTCTGAAAGACGGAATGATCAAGGGATTCAAAGGGGATGAAGTGTGTGAACCAATTGGGATGGTAGAAAATTATGTGTTGGGGATATCGGAGGACTGTCTTTAAAAGCTGAATTATCCAACCCTTACGTTTAATAAAACCTTACCTTATTCAATTACGTTAGTATCAAAAGTAAACGTAATTAAGTAGTAAGGCAAAAAAATTGGTAGAATAATTTTTTTAGGTTCAAATGAAAATTCCTTTATAATTTCCAAGTATTCAATTATTCAGTCAATTTCATTTGAACAAATTATTATACAAGCAATTTTGATTTGCCGCTTAGTTTGTATCTATAAAAATAAAACTACCAAAAAGATGGCCAAAACAGAATCCAATATGCTACCCCTCGGCACCCTTGCTCCTGATTTTAAACTACCAGATACCGTTTCAGACAAAGCGATCAGTTTTGATGACGTATATTCAGAAAAAGGAACGGTTGTTATGTTTATTTGCAATCACTGTCCCTATGTGTTGCATGTAAACGAAGGGCTGGTTAAGCTAGCCAAAGAATACCAGGAAAAAGGCATCAGCTTTGTCGCTATCAGCTCTAATGATGTGAATAATTATCCTCAGGACGGACCCGACAAAATGAAGGCCCATGCTAAGGAAGTCGGTTATCCTTTCCCTTATTTATACGATGAATCCCAAGAGGTGGCAAAAGCCTACGATGCTGCCTGTACTCCTGACTTCTATGTATTTGACAAAGATAAAAAGCTGGTCTACCGCGGTCAGATGGATGGTTCAAGACCCAACAGTGGCATCCCTGTGACGGGAGAAGATCTAAGAACTGCGCTGGATGCTGTTTTGGAAGGTAAACCGGTAACTGAGGTGCAGCGGCCTAGTATGGGATGCAATATTAAGTGGAAGAGGAATTAATTATGAAGTATGAAATAAGAAATATGAAATCTAAACTTTCATACTTCTTATTTCATACTTCATACTTCATACTTTACTTCTTAAGTATCAACGCAGACACCGCTGCAACTACCACCCCAATCAAAAAAACGGTTAAAAACATTACGCCTCCCTGGAAGAAGGGGTTCATAAATAACTCTTTATTGGCTTCGAATTGCGCAAGTTGGGCTTCACTTCCGGCATCCTTCATATTTTCGAGCGAGTAAGCCAGGAATTCCTCTCCTTTCATCATAAATAAAAGAGCTGTAAAGATAAAAATGGCTGCAGACGGAAATAAAGCGATCAATGTTCCTATCTGAAAACCTTTTCCGAAACTGATAGCTCCGTTTCCTTCTTTATCGCGATAGGTTTTGATCCCCAAAAAGACAAAGACCATAGCTAAACCTATAGTTACATACCCGATTATCTCTGATGTGGAATAATCCATCGAAGTGCCGATAAAGATCCAGAAAGCGGCAAAAAGAACAAAAATGACAACTGCTGAAATGATTCCGAAACGTACAATTGAATTTTTCATAGATTGTAAAGTTTATTTTTTAAAAGTAAATGATTGTAATTCGTTGATGCAAATAACGGAGAAGCCCTTGAAAAATGCATCATACGAAAGTACCAATCGGGGAGGATTAGTGGAATTCCCCCTAAAGTACTACCGACTTTAGGGCTTGTGCCCATAAAGTGCTACTGACTTTAGGGCTTGTGCCCATAAAGTACTACTGACTTTAGGGCTTGTGCCGCTGAAGTCGATCGTACTTCAGCAAAAGCTTCTATAAATCGATCAAATTTAGCTCTTTAGCTTTTGATACCGCTTGTGTCCGGCGTTTAGCATCTAACTTGCCTAGCAGATTGGAAACATGGGTCTTTACCGTGCTTTCGGAAATAAAGAGTGTATTGGCAATTTCTTTATTGGAAAGACCTCTGGCGAGATGTTGCAATACTTCGTATTCCCTGTCGCTTATGCCAAGTGCTTTAACTTTGTCGAGGTCTAAATTTGCGGTTGATGCAACTTCAGATGGATTATTTTTTAAGAATAAATACCTGCTGACGACTACTCCAAACCCCACCAAAAGTACTATCCAAATTCCCAGCATCACCTCATTGGAAGGCCCCAGCACAAAGAGGGAGTATTTGCCCAATTGGGTCAGTAAGAGAAGGACAACAGCCAGTATTCCGAAAGTGATAATGATCCGCTTCATTAGAAGATTTGAATTGAGGTTCTAATTTACAAAAAAACCTTTTTTATTAGGAGCGGGTTAAAGTAATGGATGGGATTTCCCCAACGTTTTTACCTCTAATCTCTTTATTCCATTATCTTTGTACGCATGTTACAAACGACTAATTTAGTTTATTCTTACGACGGCAAAACCACGCTACACTTTCCGGATGTCAATTGTGCAAAAGGAGAGCAGTGGCTGTTATTGGGGCAATCGGGAAGTGGAAAAACCACGTTGCTACACCTGCTAGCAGGGCTGATGCGCCCCAACCAGGGAAGTGTTCAAATAGCAGGTACTGACCTGAGTACGCTTTCGAATACGAAACTTGACCACTTCAGAGGGAAGCATATTGGTATTGTTTTCCAGCGGTCTCACTTCATTAAGTCGCTGAATGTAGAGGATAATCTGTTGGTAGCTCAGCACTTAGGAGGGGTGAAGCCATCAATAGAAAGAGCGCATGAATTGTTCGACCGCCTCCGTATTGCTTACAAAGCTCACGCTAAAACGGATAATCTGAGCCAGGGAGAGCAGCAGCGTCTGGCCATTGCCCGAGCGTTGATCAATAAGCCGGATATTATCCTGGCTGATGAACCCACATCCGCCCTGGATGATCACAACTGCGAAGAGGTGCTTAGCTTATTGGAAGAACAAGCTTCCATGGAAGGAGCAACGCTGCTCATTGTAACGCATGACGGGCGGTTGAAAAGTGAGTTTGAACATCAAATCCTTTTGGAACATCAAAACCAATCCAACCAGAAATCTTAGGGTATGAATCTATTGAAATTAAGCTGGAAAAATCTTACCAATAAACCGCTTTCTCTTGCCCTAAGCCTGATCTTGTTTTCGCTTGGGGTAGGCCTGATTTCCTTGCTGTGGCTACTCAATACTCAGCTAGACGAGAAATTTGAAAAAAATCTGGCTAATATTGATATTGTTTTAGGGGCAAAGGGAAGCCCATTACAATTGATCCTTTGCAATATCTATCATGTTGATAATCCAACCGGAAATATTCCTTTGAAAGAAGCGCGTCCTTTTCTCAACCCTAAACACCCTTTGATTGAATTATCGGTTCCGCTCTCTTTAGGAGATAGTTACAAAGCGCATCGTATTGTAGGTACAACACACGACTACCCCACCAAAATCTACCCTATGGAATTGGCGGAAGGCAGATTGTGGGAAGAAGATCTAGAAGTAACCATAGGAGCGTTGGTAGCGGAGCGTTTGGGCTTAAAGATCGGCGATCAGTTTTTTAGCTCTCATGGATTGAATGATGATGACATAATGATTCATGATGAAGTGGATGCTTTTAAGGTAGTTGGCATTTTTAAACCTAATGGTGCTGTAATCGATCAATTGATTCTGACCAATACTCAAAGTATCTGGTATGTGCATGAGCATGAAGGAGGAGAAGGTAACCATCATGAAGAGGATACAACAGCAAATGATATTCCGCATTACACCAATGAATCGTTGCTTAACGAGATGGATCAGGATATTACGTCCATGCTTATACGTTTTAAGAATAAAAAGAGCATTCCCGCTCTGAATTTTCCGAGGAATATTAATGAAAACACCAATATGCAGGCAGCTTCTCCGGCTTATCAGCGTGCCCGGTTGACGATGATGATGGGAGCCGGCGAGAAGGCACTGCGGGCACTGGCGATCGTTATTGTGGTTGTTTCAGGCTTGAGTATTTTTATTGCTTTATTTAATTCGCTGAAAGATCGTAAGTACGAGTTAGCGCTCATGCGGGTGATGGGGTCTTCCAGGGGTTATTTGTTTATGTTGATCATTGTAGAAGGACTGATCATTGCATTTTTAGGGTTTTTGATTGGTTTGTTGATCGGCCATATCGGAATGGAGGTACTGTCATATGTAATGGAAGATTCCTACCGGTATAGTTTTACGGGGTGGACCTTTTTACCAAGGGAGCTTTTATTGCTGGCAGGGGCATTAGTCATTGGGTTCATTGCGGCGGTATTGCCGGCCTTACAGGCTTACCGCACGGATATTTCCAGGACTTTAACAGATAATTAAATGAACTAAGTGGTATTATTTCGTTGTATAAGCACATCAATAATGAGAGGACCAACCAATTAACGTAAACGTCAAACACAATCAATTATATGAAAAAGATCATTTTTGCCTTCTTAACTGCCGGTTTCATTCTTTCTGTTTTCTCCATCGAAGCACAGGCGCAGAATTCTAACATCTGGAAAACCCTTTCTAAGATTACTTTCAAAAAAGAGTACGATGAGTTATTAGGGTTTAAGGTAGATGTACCGGTGTTCAGCCCTGATGTAAAGAAGTTGGAAGGAAAAGAAGTTGTCGTAAAAGGATATATCATCCCCGTTGAGGGGTATAAAAGCCACAAGGAGTTTATCTTTTCTGCTTACCCCTATAACATGTGTTACTTCTGTGGAGGTGCCGGCCCGGAGACGGTTATGGAAGTTTTTGCATTGCAGCCTATCAAGTACACGGCTGAGCCCATTGAAATAAAGGGCCGCCTTCAACTGAATGATAATGACATAAATCGCCTGATCTACGCTTTGGTGGATGTAGAAAGAGTGGATTAAGTTTTGTTAAGGAACAGGGAATAAGGTGCAATTTTTTCTTAACCTCCAGGAGCTAAGGCCTAATTCCTGTCTTCCAGATTTCCCATTTTCTCAAGACTCCGTATACACCCCCATTTTACCCTTTTGGTAATCGCGCATTGCTTCCAGAATTTCCGTTTGGGTATTCATCACAAAGGGACCGTACTGAGCGAGGGGCTCATTAATCGGTTGACCGGATAAGATTAACAAGCGGCTGTCTTCGAGAGCTTCAATATCTATCCCTTCTCCTTGTTGGCCTAATTGTGCCAGATGTTCAGCTGGTACTTCATGACCTTTAGCCAATTTTATTTTTCCATTAACTACATAAATGGCGGCATTGTGCTCACGTGCTATGTCCAGGAACAGATTTCCCGATGTTTTGAAGTCGGCTATGATGGCGACGATTGGCGTGAATGTTTTCGCGATCCCTTTTTGGCCATCGAACTCACCGGCAACTAGCTTGAGCTTGATCTTATCATCGTCTTTTTCGATTAATGGAATATCTTTTGATTTAATATCCTGATATCCGGCAGGTACCATTTTATCTTCTTTCCTCAAGTTTACCCAAAGCTGAATACCTTCCATCGTTCCTCCATGATCCAGGAAATCTTTAGAAGCACGTTCGCTATGAATAATTCCTCTTCCTGCGGTCATCCATTGTACATCACCGGAAGATAAGATGCCCTGGTTACCGAGGGAGTCTTTATGATGGATACCTCCACTAAATAAGAAGGTGACCGGCTCAAAACCGCGATGCGGGTGTGGCCCAACATCCAATGGGTCTGTTCCGGGCTCCACTTTTGTAGGGCCAAAGTGGTGCAATAAAAGGAAAGGGCTAATCTGTCGCACTCCCGAAACAGGCAAAGGCTGCTTAACCAACGTTTTTCCCATTTGCAGCGGTTCACTTTTTATGATGCGTTCTACAGATCTATTTTCTTTCATGACATTGATGAATGAATGATTAACAAACAAACAAGAAAAAAGAGATTTGGTTATTGGATTGGCTTAAAATATTTAACACATTCTTAGGGTTTTCTGCCAGTTTGTCTAGTTTTAAAGAAAAGCCCTGTCAATAGATTAGTTGTTTGATAGGGAAATGAGGGTGGCACGAATTTTAATAAGAAAGAATAGCGATCAGCTAAGAGGCAAATCAAAATTGCTTGTATAATAATTTGTTCGAATGAAATGGACTGAATAAT
>CAZHOV010000180.1:0-11712 GCA_964534315.1 uncultured Saprospiraceae bacterium
TTTTAACGAAGAATAAGTCCAAAAGTCGCTCAATTTAATATGTGATTTAATTTGATTTGCCGCTTATACCGGGCTATACGCCTTTTATCCCTCCAGGATAAATCAAGTAATGCCATCTTCTTTTGTTATTCCATACCGTACTTTTTCTTTACTTTTTCCCTTATACTTTCTTCCGCTATAGGTTTTCCTACCTGACTTCCAAAAATTTGATAGCCGTATTGTTGAAGGTAGAGCCTGTCAATCAGCAGTTTTAAAGCTACTTCATCTAGTTTTCCCTTCTGCACTTCTTCAAATATGACGGGCAGGTATTTATCCATCATTTCTTTATTGGAATGCTGTATAACGCTCCACATCGTTGTTTCAAACTCTTTACCGACAAGGTCTCTGCCTATATAGGTTTGATATTTTGTGTAGAGTTTTTCTATCTTTTCCTGATTAGCCTTATCCAGTGGGGTTTGTTTGGACCAATCGACAGGTTTATTCATCCGGTATCGCTGATCATCTTTATAGATTTGATAAATGGTTTGGACTAACCTGCTATCCAAATCATATTCCTTGCAATATTCAGCAATATTGATTGGGTCTTCTTCCTGCGCCTGATAGGTTCCGCATTTAGCGACAAAAGGATAATAGATTTCCGGGATAGCCTCTGCAATACTATTACCTCCTAATGATTTGATGTAAGCACAAATGGACTGTGGTCCCATTTCAATAGCCTTTTTAAAGGCGAGTTCAATATGCTCTTTGGGCTCGCCCAAGTTGAGGAAAGCCATCGTTACATTCCAGTAATCCGCCTCATTAAAGTTTTGGGGATTATTTTTTACAGCTGCTTTTGTTTCATCTAGAAAGAAGACGCCTTTGTTAAAGTCTTCTTCGGAGACCGAAGCTCTTCTGTGAGGTTGATACTTCAGGACTTGTTGCTCGAAGCCCGTTTCCGAAAAGGCATTAGAAGTAGTTTGAGAATGGGAGGTTGAAAAGAAACAAAAAGAGAATAGCAGGACAAAAATAAAACTGATCAATTCAGATTGGAGTTTATGGATAGTCATAGTCTATTAAGTTGAAGGCGTTTAAAATTTACAGGTATTAAATAGAAATTGGCAAGGGGATATTATCTGACAGCGGGAAAGACAGTTAAAAAATGAAGACGTTGCGTGATGGTGGTTACACTTTAAGCTTATACCATTTTTTGGATTTGATAAAATAGAAGGAAAAAAGGAGGATGGCTATCCAGTAGAATGCTTCTGCTGCCCATGCCCAGGGAAGACCTCCGTTGGTATAGTTGATAACAGTGTATATATAAATTAGATAACCGACCGCACAACCTGTTTGAAGTTTTAATCCGTAAAAGGTAGCTCCCGTTCCGGCAAGGCCGTTGAAGAATATAGCACCTACAGAGAAGACCAACAAAATGATAAGCAGTATAAAAAAGATAGGCTGAGCATCCTGGATGAGGGAAAGATCGCTTGATCCAAGAAGCGGATACAATAACTGTTGTGGGAAAATAACAACGGGCAGACTGATCAGTAAGGTTGTCACGAGGCTCATTTTTGACGTTTTTAGGATAACCGTCATCACTTTGTAGCGCTTTGCCTGTCCGATCATGTTACTTACTAAGGTATTGATACCTGAAGAAAACCCCCAGCATGGAATGGACAACACCAAATAAACCATTCGTATCAGGTTGGTGATGGCTAGTTCCCGCTCCCCCAGGTCTTCAACAAAACTGAAAAAGACAAACCAACTACCAATCCCTACAACGGCCTGTGCTACTACCGGAAAAGCCAGTTTTTGCTGTTTCTTGATCAGTTCGATATCCAGTTTTGGTAGAGAGAAAAGGTTATATTTTTGAGATTTCTTATCCCAAAAAATATACAGGACGAAGATAATAAAGGCTGAAATTTCAGCTATCGTACTTGCCAGCCCGGCACCTGCGATGCCCATCTCGGGTAGCCCCCATTTACCAAAGATCAATCCATAATTGAGTACGATATTGACCGTAGCCAGAATAAGGGTATCAATAATGATAAAAAAGGTTCTTGCTACGCCCGTATACAAGGCAATAATAGCTACCCCTGCATAGGCAAAAAAGACGCCATAAGCCCGATAGTCGAGATATTCGAGGCTTTTGGTATAGATTATGGGAGAATCGACAAATAAGGAGAAGAAATACTGGCAGCCGAACTTCATGAAGGCGAACATAAAGAGGGAAAGAAAGAGTTCAAAATAGACCATCATATAGAATGTCCGACCTACTTCGGAATATTCGAGTTCGCCCATTCGACGGGCGATCATAATCTGGCCGCCTTTAGAAAAACCATATCCGATAGCTGCAATGATCATATAGAAAACACCAACAAAACCAATAGCTGCAAAATCTCCTTCACTAAGGTGATATAAAAACACCGAGTCAGATAAGGCTACGACATTTTGCACGGCACTTCCCAGCATTATGGGAGTGGATATTGCCAATATTCTTTTGTATGATATTTCTAATTGCATTCCCCTACTATCCCCTTACACGAGTTGTATATTTTCAGTTATTTCCAATCCATATCCTATTAATCCGATTCGTTTTTTTGGATTGTTGGTTACTAAACGGATCTTTCTAATACCGAGATCTCTAATAATTTGAGCACCGATTCCGAAATCCCGTTGTTCCATCGGAGCAATGTTATCGCGCTGTCCGTTTCCTTTTTTAAGGTTATTGAGAAAAGTTAGAATAGAGGGATCTTTTTCAGCATGCCGCATAAATAGAAGGAGTCCTTCTCCTTCTTTCCCGATCAATTCCAGGCTTTTCTGAAAAGAATTATCCATGTCTTTTCCAATAAACCCGAGCAGGTCTACGGCTTCATTAGACGAGTGGACTCTTACGAGTGCCGGTTTGTCTTCATCCCAGGTGCCTAGCCTGAAGGCCAGATGGATATCATTTGATGTTAGTTGTTTGTAAGCGATTATTTGAAAGGTGCCAAATTTGGTTTCAAATGGTACGGTATATTCCCGTTTGATCAGGCGTTCATTCCGCATTCGGTAGGCGACGAGGTCTTTAATGGCAATAACTTTGAGATCGTGTTTTTTAGCGAGCCTTAGAAGTTGAGGTAGCCGTGCCATAGTACCGTCCTCATTCAGGATTTCGACTAACACGCCGGCGGGATAGAAGCCTGCAAGACGGGCCAGATCGATCGCCGCTTCGGTATGTCCGGTTCTTCTGAGGACCCCGCCTGATTTTGCTCTGAGCGGGAAGATATGTCCCGGACGCGCATAATCTGTAGGTTTGGTAGCTGGATCCACTATCTTGCGAATCCCGGTCGCCCGGTCATGGGCGGAGATCCCGGTCGTACAGCCGTGCCCGATCAAATCAATAGAGACCGTAAAGGCGGTCTCATGAAGAGCCGTGTTGTTATTGACCATCATGGGAAGGTCCAACTCGTCGGCGCGTTTTTCATCAATGGGAGTGCAAATAAGCCCTCGCCCATGAGTTGCCATAAAGTTGATAATTTCGGGCGTGATCACCTCTGCGGCGCAGATAAAATCGCCCTCATTTTCGCGATCTTCGTCATCTACGACAATAATCACTTTGCCGGCTTTGATATCGGCAATGGCTTCTTCTATAGAGTTCAGTTTATCTTTCATACCTAAAAGAATTCAATTTTATATGCACAACAAAATTGAAGAGAATCTGGTTATCCGAAAACAACCTTTATTTAATATTCAGTTTATTTATTCCGCTCAGGTGGTTGCCAGGCGTTGGTTTTCACACCTCCGACATATTTAATAAATCCTCTGATCAGTGCAATATTCATGGCAAGGAAATACGTAACATACCTAAGAACACCAATATACACTGAAAACTGTTTTAGCAAATAATCGAGAAGCGGGACGGCCAAAAGTAAAAAGGATTCTCCAATAAATAAAAATAAATAAAGAAAGTTACCTTCCCATAGGCCGAGATAAGCAGCAATCAACCACGAAAGAATAATGAGAAAAGGACCAAACCAGCGTAAAACTTTGTGGGAGAAAAAGGTAAATGCAACGGGTGAAGTGATATTTAGTAAGGTATTTTTATAGACGGAAAGATTTTGAAAATTACCCGCAGAAATGCGAACTTTTCGCTTAAATTCCTCAAAAACCGAACTGGGTACATCTTCGTACACGATCGCCCGGGGCTCCAGGATCGCTTTTTTACCTTTAGTAAGGATATGCATACTCAGATAAAAATCCTCCATCAAAAAATTAGGAGGATTCTGGATGTAATCTTCCGTTCGCACAGCATGACAACCTCCAAACGCACCCATCATACAACCCCAAATAATCCCTTCCAGGTATTTGATCTTGGTTTCGCGCTTGATATAGCCTTCTTCCTGATAGGAAATACCTTCTTTTTCCATTCCCTTGTTTAAGAAATTGGCTCCCACCTGGGCAATAGCAGCATTCTTAAAATGTTTTACTAAATGAAAAATGGTATCTTCCTGAAAGAGGACATTCGCATCAGTAAAAATACAGATCTCTCCTTCCGCCTGGGGTTGGAGCTGGTTGAGAATATTAGCTTTCCCCTGTCTGTTTTTAAAGACCTGAAGTTTGATCTGAGGATATTTTTTCTGGAGCTTATGAATGATCTCATGCGACTGGTCAGTCGAATTATCTGAACCAATCAGATAGGTGATCTTTTCTAGTGGATAAGTGGTTTTAAAAACGCTTTCCAGTTTTTCTCCAATCACCTTTTCTTCGTTATAAACAGCTGTAATAAAGGTTACAGTAGGCAGATCAGTATCTGTAAGATGATATACGTCGGTATTTATTCGCTTATTTCTACCTAAAATATTTAATAAGAACGGATAAATGACATAGGAATAGAAAATAGCAATAACGCAGAGCCAGAAAATTACTTGTAATATAATTGATACCATCTTAACCTCTTGAAGCCGTAAGTGCTGGTTTTGAAGTTCTAATTTTTTTATAAAAGGTTATCAATTCGTTACCGATTGATAAATTATTGAAATGTTCTTCTGCAAATTTAGCTGCCTGTAGACCTACCGCATCGAAAAAACGTTTATTTTCAACGCAATGAGTAATGGCTTCGATGAATTCATTTGCGGTGTCTGCATAAAGAATTTCCTCTCCATGTTTAGCTTTTATTCCTTCTGCTCCTATTTTGGTACTGACCACAGTCTTCCCAAGGGTCATGGCTTCGATGATCTTTATCCGCAATCCGCTTCCAGAGCGAAGAGGTACGATCATAATAGCTTTTGAATTCATAAAATCAACAGCATCATCTACTTCTCCTAACACACGGACTCCCTTTTGATTTAGTTTAAAATATTTCGCTGGCGTATTCCGGCCAGCAATATAGAACTTTAATTCCGGAAACCGATGAAATAGCGTAGGCCAAACATCTTTTAAAAACCAGTCAATACCCTCTTGATTGGGCATCCAGTCAAGAGCGCCGAGATGAAAAACGCTTGGAAATTCAATGGGTTCGCGATCCATGACCAGTTTACACTCATTTATCCCGGTTAAAGCCACATGCATAGGAAGTTTACACCCCAATTGCTTAAAGTAGGCAGCATCTTTATCTGAAATAGGGATCATGGCGTCGTAGTCATTCAAGTGCTGAATTTCAAATTTCTTCATGCGCTTCGCTAACAATCCTAGATACTGTTTTTTCAGTGGATTCCGTTCAATAAGCGCCATCCTTTCCCAAATTTCAAACTCTACATTATGGGCTCTCATCACCACCGGCACCTTGGTAAATGTTCTGATCGCTTCTACATAAGGAGCTAGAAAAAGGCCTTCAAGCTGAATCAAATCAAACTTTTGTCGCTTAATCAACCACTTGAGTTTGGTTATGAATTCCTTACAGTAAAATCGCTGAATATTGTAAGATTTCTTGGAAAACAGATTGAAAAAAGCATGATGTGCCTTTATATCTGTGTTTAGGTAAACATCGTGGTAGGTAGCTAAAGCAGCTAATTCAGGAGGAAGCGACTTCGTATCGTAAAAGTGTTTCTTTGTATTTATAGCCAGTACGGTCACCTCGTGGCCTAAGTCTGAAAAGGCTTTGGTTAAGCTATTGATAGCGATGATCTCGCCATCTTTCGGAGGCCACGGAAACTTTTTACAAACTTGTAATATCTTCATGGATCAATTATTAATATTAGATCCGGGAGCTCCAACACTCATATATCCCTAAAAAGGACAAATACTTTTACTAGTATTAATCAGTAAATCTTAACTTTGGCACTCCCGAGAATCAAAATGATGCGCAAAAATACACTTTTTTATCACTCTCGCTTCTAACATTTTTTTAACATAAAAAAAACGTTTAAAAAGTGCATATTGCTGCGAAGAGCTAAATAATCGCCTTTATATGATCGTTGCAAAAAACATAAAAAAAGCTTTTGGCACCCTCCAAGTCTTAAAAGGAGTCAACCTGACCATCGAGCAGGGAGAAGTCGTTGCCATCGTCGGAAAGTCAGGAGCTGGGAAAAGTACTTTGCTCCATATTTTGGGCACACTCGACCAACCAGACGTTGGGGAAGTCTGGATCAATAACGAATCTGTTTTCACCTACAACCCTAAAAAGATGGCGGCTTTCAGAAACCGGTCGATTGGATTCATTTTTCAGTTTCACCACCTGCTTCCCGAGTTTAATGCGCTGGAAAATGTGATGATTCCCGCGTTTATCTCCAATGCCAATACACAGGAAATTAACCGAGAAGCCACCAGGTTACTGAATTATCTCGGTTTGGGCGATCGCCTTACCCACCGCCCCAGCCAATTATCGGGAGGCGAACAGCAACGCGTAGCAGTTGCCAGAGCATTGATTAACAAACCAACCATTATTCTTGCCGACGAACCCTCCGGCAATCTTGATTCGGCCTCTTCCGAGGAACTGCATAAACTCATTTTCCAGCTCCGCAAAGATTTTAACCAAACCTTTGTCATCGTCACCCACAACCAAGACCTCGCCAATATGAGCGACCGAAAGGTCGTCATGAAAGATGGTGTGGTAGTGTGAGAGATGGAAGGATTGAGAAGTTAACATTTTTTAGCAATAGGGTTCTGTTGTTAAGTTGTTCTTTCGTTCCGCTGTTTTTTTTATTAATATTACAACCTAATTCATTTTGACAGATGGAGGAACAAAAGCAAAATGCATCGATACCCAACGGTTCGGAAAAGCCGCAAGAGCAGATCAAGAGAGGAGCTGGTGATCTGGTATCGGGAGTACGTCAATTTTTTAGGGAACTGGTCGACCTTCAAGAGGGACTCGATAAAGAGGGGACGATCATAAATATTAAGAATAACAAGCGCATGAGGGGCGCTAACGTCTGGCTATTGATCTGTTCTATAGTTATTGCTTCTTTAGGTTTGGATCTCAATTCGCCGGCTGTTATCATTGGCGCCATGTTGATCTCTCCGCTGATGTCTCCCATTCTCGGGGTTGGGCTGGGCATCGGAATCAATGATAAAACAACTTTTTTCATAGCATTACAGCACTTTCTGATTTCTGTCATTATTGCGATACTGACCAGTACACTTTACTTTTCTATCACCCCCTTTGGTTCCATTACCCCCGAGATCGAAGCCCGGACGGCACCTACCCTGCTCGATGTACTCGTTGCTTTTTTTGGAGGACTGGCAGGGATTATTTCCGGCTCCCGAAAGGATAAATCAAATGCCATACCGGGAGTTGCTATTGCTACTGCCTTGATGCCCCCCCTTTGTGTAACTGGCTTTGGACTGGCTACACAAAACTGGCTATATTTATTCAATTCTTTCTATTTGTTTTTCCTGAACGCCTCTTTCGTTGCGCTGGCTACCTTCCTTATTGTACGATATCTACAATTTCCAACCCGGGCTTATGCAACAAAAAGGGAAAATAACAGAACCAGGTTAATCCTTTTTGCATTTAGCACGGCCGTCATTGTACCAAGTATTTTTATCCTGGTCGATGTAATCAAAGACGTTCAGGAAAAAAATAATATTCAAAGATTTATTACCGAAAACTTTGAAGGTCCTGATACCAATAAAAATGCCATTTGTGCTTATAAAAAAGACCCGGAAACCGATACGTTTAATTTAAAGATTTTACTTTTTGACACTCTGAGCAATGTCGAGGAACTGCAATACCGGGAGGCTTTAACCAAAAAATATAACGTCACCCGGGCAAAAGTCAAATTTATAGAACCCAATATCCCAGAATTCGATAGCCGAAAGATCAGAGAATCCATAAAAGGCGATCTACTCACCGCATTTGAAGCCCGTCAGACTATTAAGACTGAAAAAGATAAACAAATAGAATTGCTCAAATCACAAATTGACAGCATCACTAACCCCAGATATCTGCAGGAAGCCATTAAATATGAGGTTAAATCCATCTTTCCTGATTTAAAGGAGTTTAACCTTTATCTCAGAAATCCTGACAAAACCAATAATACTGTTCCAGTACCACTGGCCCAGGTAAAATGGAATACCAGCAACTACCAAAAAAAAGAAAGGCAGTTAGAAGATTTTTTGAAACTACGAGCAAAGCTGGATACGATCATCATTGCACATTAAGAAACTATTCCTAATTCCACATTGCACATTGCACATTGCTCATTGCACATTCCTAACTGCACATTGCTCATTGCCTAAACTCCCCACTTCTCAGTTCTGACCAGGGCTTTGGGATAATCGGCTCCGAGGATAACCGACCATTCATCTTGTTCTTCATTAGAGAGTTGATCTGGTTGATGGACTTTATCAGACGGCACATCTTTGAGTTCGGGTAGCCAGAGTTTGACATAGTCACCTTGGGGGTCATATCGTTTGGCTTGGGAAAGGATATTAAAATACCGGTCTTCTCTCGGGTCACTCCCTACTCCTGCTATGTAATTCCAGTTCCCCCAGTTGCTACAAGGGTCGTAATCAATAAGCCGGGATTCAAAATACTCTGCCCCCATCTGCCAGTTTACGCTAAGATCTTTCACCAAAAAACTAGCTACATTTTGCCGGCCCCGGTTGGACATAAATCCAGTCAGGTTTAATTCTCTCATGTTTGCATCGATAAAAGGCAAACCTGTACGTCCTTCAGCCCAAATAGCGAACAGGTGACGATCGTTTTTCCAAGAAGGATCTGACTTACTTTTCATACCTCTTTTGAAGAAAATTCTGTTGCCATGTTTTTTACCCATGAGGCGAAAAAAGTCTCTCCACATTAATTCAAAAAACAACCAGTAGGTCGATTTATTCTTACCCCGGGTTGCTTCATACCGCTTTAGCTCCTGGTAGATCATTTTGGGAGACAAGCAGCCTTGTGATAGCCAGGCTGAAAATTTGGAAGAGTAATCACCACCGACCAAATCATTTCGGGTTTCTTTATAGGTTTTGATCGCTTCGGCTTCCCATAAATAATAATTTAATCTTTTCAATCCCTCTGTTTCGCCTCCTTTAAAATCAATAACGGCACGTGGTTCGGTGTCAAAAGAATCATGACCAAAATCTTCTGTAGCCGGCATCTCTCCCGGTTCCATTTCGATGGTAAGCGGATTAAAGGAGGTGGTTGGTGCAGGAAGGGGATCGCGGACAGGCACAATTCGCTCCACCTCTTTTTTAAATTGAGTAAAGGTATCCGGACAATGGTTGACTGGAAAAGGAAGATCTTGGGTATAATACAACATTTTCCCTCTTGAATAAATCATTTCCTGACCAATCGCCCAAAGGTTTTGTTCAAGCGCATCTTGTACTTCCACCTCTTCCTGTGTTCGTTCACGGTTACAGAACACCCAACTCGTTTTGGCCTTGTGAGCTATTGCTGCAATTTCTTCTTCCGGTTTTCCTACCCGCACATAAAGCTCGCTACCGAGAGCACGCAAATTTTTTCTCAGATCTTTAACACTTTCAATGATAAATTTGGCTCTGTACTTCCCTGTCTTGGGAAAGCCAAAAGATGTTTGGCCCTTGAAAACACGTTCATCAAAGACAAAAAGAGGAATCACCTCTTCACCACTCTTCAACGCGTCTGTAAGTGCTTCATTATCATGCAATCTTAAATCCTGACGAAACCAAATGATGACTCTTTTACGTACCATTTACTTGTGTTTAAATAAGAAAAAAACAATTGAAATCAAAACAACTTAAGCTATAATTAGTTGTTAAGAAAATGAGATTACTCGCAAAGTTTTCGTATCCTTCAATCAAAATAAATATCATGCAAAATATAATTTTATTATCACTTATTTTTTCGATTTTTATTTTAACTTTTTCCAACTGCTCGACTCCAACTGAAAAAAAGTCAACCCAAGTGACAGAAACCAAAAAAGAGCAAAATAATCTTTTCCGTGAAGTTATGGAAATACATGACGAAGTGATGCCTAAAACTTCAGACATTAACCGGGCTAAGCGAAAAATAAAAGCGTACCTAGAAGCCAACCCTGATCTGGATCAGGCTACCCGTGATACCCTACGCCAGGTTATTACTGAATTGACAAAAGCAGAAGATGCCATGATGGACTGGATGCAAGGCATTCGGAATCCTGCTGACTCCGTACCCCATCAAAAAGCTATGGATTATCTGAATAATGAGAAAAAAGAAATCGAAACGGTAAGAGACCTGATGCTTAAAAGCCTGGAAAAAGGGGAAAAAACAATTGAGGATCAGATATCCGGACAACCTAAAGAAAAGAGGTAATGTTTCAATGACTTAAATGGTCAAAGCACGATTATATTCAAATCAATACCGTATGAAAAAAAATATCAACATCATTTCTATGCTTGTGGCAATGGCCACATTGCTAGCCGCTATTTCTTGCCAAGGCCCCACCGCCGATAAACCTTTGCCGATTTTAGGGCACAAAGGTGTGGAAAATGGAGATACCGTTTATCATGCTATTCCTACTTTTGCCTTTATCAACCAGGACAGTCAGCTGGTCACTAATAAAACATTTGCCGATCAGATATATGTTGCTGATTTTTTCTTTACCAAATGCCCAACAATCTGCCCGGTGGTTAAAAAGCAAATGCTTCGTATATATGACCAGTTTGGAGATGAGCCGTTAGCTCTTTTATCCCATTCTATCGATACGCGGAATGACTCTGTTCCTGCCTTAAAAAGCTATGCTAAGAAGTTGAATATTGAAGCTCCGAAGTGGCATTTGGTTACCGGAAAACGTGATGATATTTATGAAATTGCCGATGATTACTTCAGTATCGCTACCGAGGATCCAGATGCCCCCGGTGGATTTAACCACAGTGGTCGGCTGATCTTGGTTGATCAAAATCGGCACATTCGCTCCTTTTGTGACGGGACAGATCCCGAAAGTGTCGACCGGTTTATGAAAGACATTGAAAAGTTATTGAAGGAACCGCAGAGCAATAAATAAGGAGCGCCAAGAATTGTTGTTGAGGTGTTGAGAAAAATAGGAAATATGAAGCAGGAAGTATGAAGTAGGAAATATGAAGTAGGAAGTAGGGAGTAGGAAATATGAAGCAGGAGGTAGGGAGTAGGAAATATGAAATATGAAGTATGAAGTAGGGAGTAGGAAATATGAAATATGAAGTAGGGAGTAGGAAATATGAAATATGAAGCAGGAAGTAGGAAATATGAAATATGAAGTATGAAGTATGAAGTAGGAAATATGAAGCAGGAGGTAGGGAGTAGGGAGTAGGAAATATGAAGACTATCACCAGCTAGGGCTTGGCCCAAAATGAAAGCTACCTGGCAAGAACACAATT
>CAZHOV010000181.1:0-3299 GCA_964534315.1 uncultured Saprospiraceae bacterium
TCTCTATCTTTTTTTCAAAGTTCGCTTTTTTTCTCCATTTTTGCACAATCTGCCGGCGTAGCGGCGTAGCGGCGTAGCGGCGTAGCGGCGTAGCAAAAATATACTTAATTTGGCAGCCCAAAAAACTTTATGAATCGCTGAACCGCTGAACCGCTACACCATCCCTAAAACTCATTCGAAATCTCCGGCACGGTCTTTAGATAAGCCCAGATCGCGGAGACCTCTTCATCTGTAAGTTGAGTAAGTTTGAGCATAGGATATTGGATCGCTTCGCCTCCATTTGGACGCTGACCATATTTCACGGCTTTGATAAACTCCTCTTCCGTCCAATTACCCAGGCCGCTTTCTTTGTCCATCGTTATATTGGGTGCATGGATCACCTCCCCTTCCAAATTCAGCAATTTATTTCCCCCTCCCATATAACCAGCCGACTTAGTGGGCTCTAAAGGATCATTGGTTTTAAAATCGGCAGAGTGGCAATCATAGCAATTGACCATTCCGTGCGCTATATACTTACCAAATGCCATTCTGATCGGCAAAAAACTTTCCATCTATTAGACAAAAAAAAGCCACCGAAAAAATTCGGTGGCTAGACAAATCCATTTTAACAAACTATAAAACCTAACTTTTGGTCTTTACTCAGGCAATACAACCGTATCGATGACGTGAATTACACCATTAGACCCTTTTAGATCCACTGCTGTAACTTTTGCCATTCTGCCATTTTCATCCATCAGAACAACGTTTTCGCCTTTGATCATTGCCGTTAGGGTTCCTCCTTGTACAGTAGTTACTTCTGCCTTTCCGTCTCCTTTTTGGATAGCAGCTGCAACGGCCTTGGAATCAAGATTTCCGGCGATTACATGATAGGTTAATACCGCTTGTAATTTCTCTTTATTTTCAGGCTTTAGCAATGTTTCAACGGTTCCTTCAGGTAGTGCCTCAAATGCAGCGTTGACTGGTGCAAAAATAGTGAAAGGACCTTCTCCTTTTAATGTTTCAACCAATCCTGCCGCTTTTACAGCTGCTACTAATGTGGTGTGATCTTCTGAGCTGATAGCAATATCAACTACATCTTTCTTCTTTTCTTCATTAGAAACCGCTACCGCTTTAGGCTTTGCGTTAGAACATTGTGCAAATAATGTAGTAAATGAAGCCAGTGTTAATACACTTAAAATTAATGCATACTTTTTCATAAAATCTATTTGTTTGGTTTAAAAATTAAAAATCAACATACATACGAAGTAAGATGGGCATCGGATCATTTTGTTCAAAAAAACTTTTTTTTGAACAAATAGTATTGAGCTATGTTACAAGTTCGGTTTTTAGATCAGCGATCCTTGATACAAATTATATGCAACCTATAGACAACCAAGAAGAGCAAATTATCAAATTACTTTGGAACCAGGATAAGGAGGCCATATCCCTGATCTACGACCGGTATTCCGACAGTATGTTTGGAATTGTTTGTAAAATATTGCCTTCAAAAGAACATGCAGAGGATATTCTGCAAGAAGCTTTTGTTAAAATCTGGAAAAATGGTTGCCGGTATGATCCTAGCAAAGGGTCTTTATTTACATGGATCTTAAATATTACCAGAAACCTGGCGATTGACAAACTAAGATCCATGAGGAGTAAAGGAAAGAGTAAAATCTTTCCCATTACTGTCACTCATCAAAACATTCCGGAAAAACAACAACTAGACCCCAATCACATAGGGCTGAGACAGATAGTTGATAAGCTAGATAAAAAATACAAGGAAGTGATTGATCTGGTTTACTTTCAAGGATTTTCACAAACAGAAGTAGAAAAGCATTTGAATATCCCGTTGGGAACAGTTAAATCTAGAATTAGAATTGGTTTGAGGGAACTTCGAAAAGCTTTTGACGACAACAGAATTACTATTATTTGGATATTCTACATCCTGAATTTTGGAGTTTATTAATAAGAAATGGATAAGAATAAATTTTTATCAACAGGTCTATTAGAGCAGTACGTGCTCGGCTTAACCTCTCCTGAAGAATCGGAGTTGGTGGAAAAATTTGCGGAGGAATTTCCGGAAATTCAAAAAGAAATTAACGCCATGAGGAGAGCCCTGGAAGATTATGCACGTAGTAATGCAATTCCTCCTCCTAAGGGTATGAAAGATCAGATCTTGAGTGAGATCGAGACCATGGAGAACGGTGCTGCTGCCTCTCAATTTAACTCCATTGATAATAGGCCTCGTGGAACTATCCTAAGATATGCTTCCCTCTTGTTAGTTCTTTTTGCTGCTGCGCTTGCATTTTTCTATTACAACAAAAGCATTAATTCAGAGCAAAATTATGCCCAGCTAGCGATGGAATACGATGAGTTGCAACAAGATTGTTCTCGCCGTCAAGCTCAGTACGACAGAGTTTATCAGCAGTATGCTGTCATTAATGATCATCAAACTAAACACGTCCATATTAGAGGTACCGGTAAATTTACCGATGACGCCCTTGCAGTGGTTTACTACAATAGCAACAACGAAGAGGCCATCTTACAGTTAGTTAATTTCCCTTCTCCTCCTGAAGACAAACAATATCAAATCTGGGCAGACGTCGAAGGCGAAATGATCAATATGGGCGTATTCGATTGTAAAATGAACACCCTCCAAGCCGTCAAATTTATCGACGAAGCGGAAAGCCTCAATATTACCCTCGAGCCCAAAGGAGGAAGCGACCACCCTACCGTTGAGAATTTGTACGCGAATGGGTTGGTTAGTAGTTAATGGTTAGTAGTGAGTAGTGAGTAGTGAGTAGTGTGTAATGAACAATGTGTAATGTAGAGTATAATAAAATTGCCATTTTTTTTATAATTGCTCATTGCTCATTCTTCATTGCATATTGCACATTCTTCATTGCACATTGCTCATTGCTCATTCTTAATTGCTAATTGACATGAACGTTGCCCTCATCCAGGCCCACCCGGTTTATCTTGATCTTGAAAAAAGTTTGGAAAAAGTTGCAGATCTGACGGCAAAAGCTGCCGAGGGGGGTGCTGAGTTGGTTGTTTTTGGAGAAACCTGGCTTACTGGTTATCCGGCTTGGTTAGATCATTGCCCTAATGTGGCCCTTTGGGACCACGAACCGACCAAGGCTGTTTATGCCAAAATGTACGAAAATGGCTTTGAAATAGGCTCTGAAGCCCATGCGTTTCTGGAGAAAATCGCCAAACAACATCAGGTATACCTTTGCATAGGCGTCAATGAAATTATTTCAACAGGTAAAGGCAATGGCACAATTTTCAATGCACTCCTCATCTTTAATCCAACCGGC
>CAZHOV010000181.1:3309-11588 GCA_964534315.1 uncultured Saprospiraceae bacterium
AAGCTCACCCCAACGTACACCGAGAAAATGCTGTATGGCCAGGGAGATGGTCATGGCCTCCACAGTATTGAAACGCCTAAGGGTAGCATCGGCGGACTGATCTGCTGGGAGCATTTTATCCCCTTATGCAGACAAGCACTGCATAATGCTAATGAATATATCCACCTGGCGTTATGGCCGATGGTACATGAGCGCCACCTCATCGCCAGCAGGCATTATGCCTTTGAAGGTAGATGCTTTGTTCTTGCCGTGGGTCAACTGATGAATGTGCAAGCTATTCCTAAAGAACTGGAGCTGCCCGATCATTTCAAAGGACAGCCCGGTAAGCTTATCCTGGATGGTGGCAGTTGCATCATTCAACCTGATGGTAACTATTTATTAGAACCTCAATATGGCAAGGAAGAAATTTTCATCCGGGAACTTCCCCCTGTCTCTGCCGCCATAAAAGAGCGCATGACTCTCGATACGTCAGGCCATTACAATCGGTGGGATGTTTTTAGTTTTGATGTGAATAGAGAGCGGGAATAAAAGGGGTTTAAGAGGGGGTTCAAAGGGTTCAGAGGGTTTAAAGGGGGGTCAGAGGGTTTAAGAGGGTTCAGAAGGGTTTAAAGGTTCAAGGGGGGTAGGGGGTATCGAGGTATCAGGGTTTCAGGGTTTCAGGGTATCGGGGTATCGAGAGGGACTCGTTACGAAAAAAATTTCATTATTTTTCATTTCGTATATTCCTGCTTCAATTTACTTATTCCGTCAACAATGGCGTATTTGCCTGTAGATGTTTACCCTCCAATCTAAACATAACCAGGGAAACAGTTACTGCGGCGAGTAAAGGGCCGATAACAGGACCGGCAACAGGTACTAACATGAAGACATATAAAACAATGCCGAGGGCAGTGGAGACTCCTGCAAACCTCAAAGTGTGAAATATGCTTTCCTTTATACTTTTCTCAAAATGCTCGTGATAATTGTCCATAATTAAAAAGCCAAGGAAATAACATTCTACCAAAAACCCGAGCGGAAACAACAACACCCCCTTTAACCCGATAAAACCAAGCGCAATAGATAGTATGGTCATAACTATAAATTTCTCCAATTTCCAGGCAATAAAAGACATCTTAATCATCCGGATCTGAGCTTTTAAAAACGCATTGAAATGGACTTCTCCTTTATCAATCGATAGCACAGCAAGGGTCCGCTTAGCGAAATGAAAAATGATGACCTCCAGCATGATCAGCATCACATATTTGTAAGACCCCGAGGTCAGAAATCCCACACTTTCAGAAACGACACCCGATAGCATTGTTCCCATGCCAAAGATCATTCCACCTACATCATCGGCATTGGTTATTGCTCTGACCTTTTCCTGAAAAGTGCCAATCAATTTCAACCCGATCAGTATGGCCACTGCAATCAAAAACTTGGCAAACCAACCATAAGCCAGAATTCCTTTCCACAACTTATGCTTAAGCGTGAAGGGAATCGCTTCCCGGTAAGTTTTAAAAGTAGTAATGAATTGATGAGCAAATCGATGCATTCTGATTTATTTTACTGCTTAGGCAGGAGATCTTGAGTGTTCTTCTGAAACCAATCAACTTATTTAACAGCCTACTACTAAGCATTTATAAAGATACAGAATTCTTCAAAATTTAGAAAATATCAACCCTGCTATTGCTAACCCCCCTTCTTCTATTTGAAAATTTTGATCCACTGGTTGAAAAATGGATACCACACATTGAAAAAAATTGATTTTGATCTGAATAATTTGCTGATTTGTCACTGTTAACCAATTTCATGATGCAGGCGAGTCCTGCATATTAATTATCTAAAAATCTAAAATCTTTACCGATGAAAAACGTTTTTAAGATCCATTTTTTTGCCCTTGCACTTTTAGCTTCTTTTGTTTTAGTATCTTGTCAAGATAAAGAGGAAGATCCCGCCCCAGAACCGATTGAAGAAACCTTCATTTCTGAAGAGGAAGCAGCAGAAGTAGTTACTGCATCAGTGATCTCCAACAGTCAGGGAATTGCCTCTGAAGTGGCTGATGCCGCCGCACTAGCCGACGAATACGCAGAGTTCCAATCTGAAGATGAAATACAAGAGCGCTCTAATGCTTGTGGCCAGAGTTTTGACACCACAGTTGTACGCGATATTGACAAGCCCAATATCACCGCTAACTATACCACCAATTGGGCATGGACGCTCAATTGTGAGGGGCTGTTCCCTGTCTCACTTGATTATAGCAGAGATATGGAAGGCATTTACGAAACCAACCGAATCTTTTCTGATGACGGTGCTTCCAGTAGCTGGACGCTCACCAATCTCATTACCGGACCAGCGTATCTATTTAATGGTACCTATTCTCGTAATGGCAGCCAGACATCTAAGATCGGAAACCAGAATAGTTTTTCCAGCACCGTAGATATTACCAGCACTGATATTGCTTTCGATAAAAGCGAGCAGGAAATCAATAGCGGAACAGCCACCTTTATCCTGACCGGCCAAGGCACAGGCGGCAATACATTTAGCTTTGAAGGAAGTATCACCTTCACCGGCGATCAAACCGCTACGATTATCATTAATGGAAATGAATATCCGATATCCTGGTAAGTCTACGTCGTAACGCTGTAACGCCTTAGCTCGGTAATGCCAAAAAGTGGAAGTTTACTGTGCTAAGGCGTTAAGGCGTCAGGGCGTTACTATTATGCGATTTGCGGAGGTGGCTTCTCATTGGGAATAAGCCGATTTAAGAGTCGCTCAAAGAGCGGAATAAACCAGACAAATAGCACAACTCCTGCTACATTAAAAATAACATGACCATTAGCGATCTGATTTTCCAAATCGTTGGTCGGAGAGATATAGGCAACCAGCGCTACAAAGGGAACGAAAAAAAGCAATCCTAAAATTATAGACATCAGATTGAATACGAGATGAAATAAGGCAACTTTCAAAGCCTGCCTGTTTGTATTGATCGTAGCGATAAGGGTATCAGAACAGGTACCTAGCTCTGCACCGATCATTACAGCAAGGCCCCCTGCTAGAGAGATGAGTCCCTTTTTGGCAAGGGTAATGGCCATACCTACGGTAGCAGAAGAAGACTGTATAATAAGGGTAACCAATGCCCCGGTAAAAGCTCCCCGTATGGGATTATCAAGGTTAGCCATCCACTCCGCAAAATGGGGGTGATCACGCAGCGGTTCTACTGCGCGCTCCATCGTGTAAAGTCCGAAGAAAAGAATGCCAAAAAACAGCAATACCTTACCTGTCTTAGAAATAAACTCAGACTTACTCACCATTATAAGCACCAGACCAATAACCAACGGGATAGCTGAATATTCGCCAATCTGTAGAGCAATAATCTGACTGGAAAAGGTCGTCCCGATATTGGCACCCATTACAATTCCGATCGATTGCCGAAAGGTGAGAATGCGGGCATTCACCAAAACGATTATCATGATAATCACTGCAGAAGAAGAATCCAGGATAATAGTTACAATCGTTCCGAGTAAAATTGCAGAAAGCAAATTACTGGTGTATTTCCCAATAATTTCTTTGGATTGTTCACTGAGATAGTTCTTTAATGTATCTGACAATGCTTTCACTGCATACAAAAACAACACTAACCCAGTCAAAACAGCCAGAATAATCTCTGTCATAATTTCTTTTTTCTGCTTTCTATCCAATAAAGGATTTCAATTCAATCACTAAAGTAATTTATTTATTTATTTTCAAAACATTTCAAAGTATTAATACTATGTAAATTAATTTCAACTATTTACCTTATTTTACGAATTATTAAATTTGATTTTTATTCATCCTTCTAAAATATTGCTATCATTATGTCTAAAAACAAGGAGTTAGCGAGACTCTTTTATCGAGAGCTCGAAAAGATCGAACAACAACCCTCCTTGGTCCATCAACAAAAAATAAACGCTCAATACCAGTTGCTTAGCTTATTATTTCATGAAGCTACCAAAGAAGAGCGAATCCATTTTTCTACACTCTTCGCCCGTATTACCTACGTTTGTCAGCGATTAGAGTTTCCGAAAAAATTACAATTCCAAATCCATTACTACAGGCGGGAAGCTAGAAAGGAGATGCAACAAGCGTCGGAAAGAGTTGCGTTAATCTATGATGCCGGTAGATATGTGATTGCTCATACCATTAGAGCCTTCTTTCTGGCTCCTATTCCGGAAGGTATTCTGCCAGACCAGCAGGAAGAAACCTTATTCCCCTCTTCTTCAGGTACGGTGAGCGCCTTCAAACCTAAGATGCGGGTGTTGGTCATTCAGGACGATCAGCAGGCGCAGCAACTGGTGGTCATCGATGAATGGCACCCCGAAAAAGAATTGCGGGTACGCTACAACCTCGCTGAGCGAAACGAAAATTTTAATCCCACCATTAAAGCTATACGCCAACACTTCAAACTTCCCCTAACGATCAACCTCATCGACGTGGAAATTGACGAACTGGGCATCCTCAGTCCGAGAGGCTTTATTCTTGAGCCAGATTACCTGGTTGATATTTCCACCATAGCAGAGTGTTTCAAACACTTTGGCGAACTTCCCGAAAGTTACCTTCTAAAGAAGCTTCTTCCGCTTACCCCCAATATTTACCTGGCCATTGGAAATATTGCCAACTACTTCCTGGATGAATTGATGAATGATTCCGGCCAGACCTTTAAACAACTCTTTCCTAAAGTGTTTCACCTCAATCCGCTCACTTTTGCCCTGTTTGAAGATAAGGATATTATGACCATCATGCAGAAATCGCAAAAGCATTTTCTCAACCTTAAATACATGGTCAATCAGGGGTTTGAGAAGGAAGGAATCCTGCCGTCCTCCTGCTTTCTGGAGCCTTCCTTCTTTTCGGAAAAATACGGGATACAAGGGCGACTAGATGTTTTCTTTCACCCTCAGGACGGTCGCTCTGCTATCGTAGAATTGAAAAGCGGAAAACCCTTTGGCCCCAATAAATATGGCCTTAGCGTCAATCACTTTACCCAAACGCTGCTCTACGATCTGTTGATCCGCTCAACCTTTGGCAATAAGATCACGTTGACTAACTACATCCTCTATTCCCAGCTCGACAGAGATATCCTCAAGTATGCGCCCACGGTCAAGGCTCAACAAATGGAAGCGTTAAAGCTGCGCAATCAATTGCTGACGTATGAGCAACAGCTGATCAATCTGCTGGAAAAAGACGAGCTGGATAATCCGCCTATCTTCCGCGACCTATCCCCGGGGGTTCATCCTAAAGTGAGCGGTTTTGTTAGAGATGATCTGGCCGAATTTCAGGCAACCTACCAAAAGATGACCCAGCTCGACCGGCATTACTTTTGCGCTTTTGCCAGCTTTATTGCACGTGAGCATAAACTAGCGAGGACAGGCGTACAAGGAATTAATCAGGCTAACGGGCAGGCTTCGCTTTGGCTAAATTCAATATTGGAAAAAGAGGACCAGTTTGAAATAATCAGTCAGCTGGTCTTGATCGAAAACCATTCGAAAGATGAAGAGCCCGTTCTTCGTTTTCAAAAAACGGAGCATACCAACCCGCTGGCCAACTTCAGAAAAGGAGATATTGCCGTTCTATACCCGTTTTCCAACAGTCGGGATTCGGTCCTCACCAACCAGATCTTTAAATGTACTATTCTGGAAATTGATGAAAAGGAAATCGTTGTCAGATTACGATCCAGACAGTTTAATTCCTACCTATTCGAAACAGAGCCTTACTGGAATCTGGAACACGACCAGATGGATAAGAGTTTCACCACCATGTATCAGCAACTTTTTGTTTTTCAGCAGTTTGCTCAGCAAAAAAAGAACCTCCTGTATACCATTTCTCCTCCAGGAAAAAAGGACTCCCCCGGTCGGTTTGATCCACCATCCGAGTTGACACAAGAGCAACAGCAGATCTTTGAAGAAATTATCCACTCTAACGATTATTATTTGTTGTGGGGGCCTCCGGGTACCGGCAAGACGAGTAAGATGTTAAAAAATGTGGTAGGGCATTATTGGAAACAATCCAAGGAGCGTCTATTGTTATTAGCCTATACTAACCGGGCTGTAGATGAAATTTGTGAGGCGATAGAGAGCTACCATCCCGATATCAAGCAGGATTATATACGTATTGGTTCCAGGTATTCCACAAGGCAGAGCTTCCGTGGAAATTTACTGGAGGCCAAGACTAAACAGGCAAAAACAAGAAAAGACCTCTTGGCTGTTCTCCGGAGTCAACGGATTTATGTAGCAACCGTAGCCTCTATAAACGGCAAAATGGAATTGTTCAGGTTGCTGAAATTCAAGCGGGTGATCATCGATGAGGCTTCGCAGATCCTGGAACCTGCCCTTGTTGGATTACTCCCCCGGTTTGATCATTTCTTACTGATCGGCGATCACAACCAACTGCCGGCAGTGGTCGCTCAGCACCCCTCCGAATCAGCCGTTCGTTCTAATAAGCTGAAAGACATCGGACTGGATAACCTGCGTAACAGCCTCTTTGAGCGTTTATTCAAACAAGCCATGAATAATCATTGGGATTGGGCCTATGGCATCCTCAGCCATCAAGGAAGGATGCATGCGGAGATCATGGAATTCCCCAATCAACAATTTTACCAGGAACAATTAACTATTTTACCGGAAGAGATCAAGGTGAGTGAACTACAACAATCACCACTAAATTATATGCCTCCCGAACCTGCCAACTGGCTGGACCAACTTCTGTGCAGAGAGCGAGTCTTATTCCTGCCTACCCCCATTGATGAAGGCGGCGAAGCGCACAAGACCAACCGGCACGAAGCAAAACTGATCAGGGATCTGACCCAAAGTTTCATCCGTATTTACCACGAAAACAATCTTGAACTCAATGGAAGCAGTATTGGTATCATCACGCCTTACCGCGCCCAGATCGCCCAGATCAAAAAAGCACTGAAAGAAGAAAACCTGCCGGTAGAAAAGATCACGATAGACACCGTAGAGCGCTATCAGGGAGGCTCCAGAGATATTATTCTGGTTTCCCTTTGTACCAATAAACTAGGGCAATTAGCGTCACTGATCAACAAATCAGAAGAAGGCGTCGACCGGAAGCTGAATGTCGCTCTGACCAGGGCGAGGCATCATCTGGTCTTAGTCGGCAACCCGGATATTCTGAAACGGGATGAAGTGTACGGGGAGTTTATGAAACGATATGGGGCTGGAACGCCGTAGCGCCATAATGCCGTAGCGTTGTAGTGCCTTAACGCCGTAGTTTTGAAAAAGAAATAAAAATCAGATTATACGAACAGCTCTGCAATTTCAATTTCCAGGTCTGGAAAGATAGAAGCTTGGATGGTTTCCGTTTCGGTTTTGGGCCTTAGGCCTCGGTATGCCCCTTGATCGTCCAGAACGTAGGCAAAAATAGCTTTATCATTGGGTTCTACCAGCCAGTATTCCCGAACGCCTGCTTCCTCGTAGACTTCAAATTTTTCCCGCATTTCCTTTTGGGTATTGCCAGGAGATAAGATTTCGACCACCAGATCCGGAGCACCGTTACATCCTCGTTCATCCAGCTTAGACTCATCGCAGATTACACATAGGTCGGGTTGAACCACGGTAAACGGTTTATCCCCTTTGGGGATATCCAGCCGGACATCAAAGGGGGCTTCGAAGACCTTACATGGCTTAGTCCGGAAGTGACTCCATATTAATCCACTTAAATTTGTAGCAATTAATTGATGATTTGTTCCAGGAGCGGGGCTCATCCTGAAAATCTTACCTTTTATTAGTTCTACCCGCTCCTTTAAATTCCAGGAAAGGTAGTCGGAATAATTATATACTTTATTCAGATCGAGTTGGGATATATCTGTAATTGGCATCTTCAAATCTTTTTGTTCAAAGTTAAGCTAATTGGAGTAAGAAGGCAAGGGTACAGAGGTGCAGAGGTACAGAGGTACAGAGGTGCAGAGGTACAGAGGTACAGGGGTACAGGGGTACAGGGGTACAGAGGTACAGAGGTACAGAGGTGCAGAGGTACAGGGGTACAGGGGTACAGGGGTACAGAGGTACAGAGGTACAGGGGTACAGAGGTACAGAGGTACAGAGGTACAGGGGTGCAGAGGTGCAGAGGTACAGGGGTGCAGGGGTGCAGAGGTGCAGAGGTACAGAGGTACAGAGGTACAGAGGTGCAGAGGTGCAGAGGTACAGAGGTGCAGACTATTAGGTGAAATTTAGGGAGACATCTTCAAAATTACAAACTATTGAAAACTACGGAAAACTATTCAAGCATTTGTTGTAAGAACTCTTGAATTT
>CAZHOV010000182.1:0-11456 GCA_964534315.1 uncultured Saprospiraceae bacterium
CCGATAACTGACATCGCTCATCAATGTTCACAGTGAGTTTTTGCACAATCTGCCGCTACACCGCTACTTCCTCCTAATATCCCAGTAGTGGCGTTTCAGCCAGATGGCGAGGCCGTCCAACCCGGGGAAGAGTACGCGTTCGTTGATATTAGCCTGGTCAAGTTTATCGCGGATTTCCCATTTGAGCTTGGCCGGGATAATGATTTTAAAATAGCGGATGGGCTTATCTTTGAGCCAATTGCTAATGATAAAATTGGGGTTCGACATCATAGAAAATACGGCATATTGGTTGACGATGCGCTGATCCATGGAAGGAGGCTCAAAGAAAATGGTAAATTCTTTGACCTTAAGGCTTTGTAATTCCGGCAGTGTTTTTGCCGCCCGATCCAGCATTTCAGCCGTAAAAATGTGAGAACCCTCCTCTTCGATGATATTCGCTAGAATTTCCGGCAAAAATGATTTAGTGTCTACATAATTAACCGCATGGATGGCTCCGTCTTTATTGAAATTCATAAAATTAGCCGTGGCAAAGTGAAGGGCCACCAAAGGAGAGTAGGTCCAGTCTAATAAACGAGTGGGTAACCCATGATGCTGGGCCAACGCCAACCATTTCCAGACGGACGTAAATTCATTTTGAATTTGAGAATACTTGCGGAAATTTCTAAGCAAATGCTTCTCCAAGTGGGATTCGCCAAGCCTGTTTAGTGCAGTTGTTAAGGGATATGCTGCATTCTCTAATCCTCGATATACGTATGCCGACCGGAATCGCTTTAATCCTTCATTCCAGGAATCAAAATATAATGCATCCATCAATTCACTCCAAGAATTTACAGCATATTCCTTGCTATCCATCAAAACTTTAAGTATATTTGAACTTGTTTATAAAATACTAAAGGTTATTATTATATTTTATTGGCACAATTCAATTGCTTCTAGTTACAAAATAAATTCAACTTCGCACTAAATAGTTATTGAATTTTTTGATTAATTTTTTAGATCGATCATCACTTAACAATCTTCTCTTTTTAGCTAAATGGCTTTTTTTATTGATTTTTGTATTAAAAGAATTTGTTATAAGCTTTTGTTTCCAGTACTTTAACGTTTTTGCTTTTTATCCTATCTGCTTTTTTGGGGTGGTTTTTTCCCGCACTGTTGTCCTTCTCAATCTTTCAATTTAGACCTACATTTGTAATATAATAATGATGACATTAGAAGAAGTCGTCTTATAAGGGTTTAATATAAGCAAAACAAAAAATAGACTGGAACTTAAAGTTATTGCCTAAAATCTCGTAGTGTAACGTTGTTGGTGCCGATTACTATCTTAAATAACACTCACTCACCATAGTTAAAAGATAGTAGTCGGCTTTTTTATTTTTTAAACAACTGAAATAATAAGCCGAACAAGATCACACTCACACATCCAATCACATTATACCATAAAAATCCGATACCCGTAAGAAAAAAGCATCCTAACACAATAGCTTGTGCAACGAGAGCTGCGAAAAATACTGCATTTCCTTTAATCCACTTTATGTAGAAGGCCGTCAGAAAGATACCTAAAATGGTACCGTAAAAAATGGAGCCGATAATATTGACAAACTGAATGAGGTTTTCAAACAAAGTTCCAAAGGTGGCAAATAGGATGGCAATTATTCCCCACATCAAGGTAAACCACCTGGAGGCAATTACATAGTGTTG
Organism: uncultured Saprospiraceae bacterium; assembly: GCA_964534315.1. GTDB lineage: Bacteria > Bacteroidota > Bacteroidia > Chitinophagales > Saprospiraceae > CAZHOV01. The sequence continues at coordinate 1,699 of CAZHOV010000182.1, forward strand.
ATCTGTCCCAGCCTGATAAACCGATCGTTTATAAAAATCAATACAAGTAGTAGAAGCCAGGGCATTCAATTCAGCGGCAGTTGAAGACATGGCTGCTGAGAAGATTACCGCAAGCAGCAAACCTATCAGGCCATGCGGCAGATAATTCATGATGAAGGTAATAAAAACATAGTCCTTATCATTGGTCTCGGCATTTTCATCCACTTCCGAAATATAGGCTTGGGTAACGATCTTTAGGTGCTTCGCCCGCTCATCTGACAGTTGAATGGCAGATCTTGAAATTTCTTCTTGCGCCTTATTGCCACTTTCTTTGGCAGATAAATAGTGATCTATATGGTCTTTTTTACTATTAAAAACTTCTTCGTGTATCTGCTCCACCCGCTCCATATCCCCTCCAAGCGGACTCTCATAAACAATATTTTTAGCGTAATCATTAAAAAAAACAGGCGGTTTAGTAAACTGGAAAAACACAAATACCATAACTCCTACCAGTAAGATAAAGAACTGCATGGGGACTTTTAGCAAGCCATTAAACAATAACCCCAACCTGCTTTCTTTCACCGACCGGCCAGATAAATACCTTTGAACCTGCGATTGGTCGGTTCCGAAATAGGCTAAAGCCAGAAAAAGCCCTCCGGTGAGCCCAGACCATATCGTGTAGCGATTTTTTACATCTAAACTGAAATCAATAACATTCATTTTACCGGATGCCCCTGCTACTTCTAATGCCTTACCAAAAGTGATGCCGTCAGGAAAGCCATCGAGGATTAGGTAAAAAGCTATGAACATACCCAGGAAAATAACTCCCATCTGCTGTTTTTGAGTAACACTCACTGCTTTGGTGCCTCCTGCAACAGTATAAATAATAACCATAATCCCAATGATCAGGTTAGTGGCGGAAAGGCTCCAATTTAAAATAGAGGATAAAATTATTGCGGGCGCATAAATGGTTATCCCGGCTCCCAGTCCCCGCTGGATAAGAAATAAAAAGCCGGCAAAACTGCGGGTCTTCAGATCAAAGCGATTCTCTAAAAACTCGTAAGCTGTATATACTTTCAATTTATAATAGATAGGAATAAAAGTAACGCACAAAATGACCATCGCCAGCGGTAATCCAAAGTAAAACTGGACAAACCGCATACCGTCGTCAAATGCCTGCCCAGGAGTTGACAAAAAGGTGATGGCGCTCGCCTGAGTTGCCATAACAGATAAACCGACCGTCCACCATTTCGCTTCGTTACCCCCAAGCAGATAGCTGTTCATGCTCCTTCTGCCTCGCGTCCTCCATACCCCAAATCCTACAATGAAAGCAAGCGTACCAAAAAGGACCATCCAATCGAGGGGCAACATAACATTTGATTTTAATGATTAAAGGTAATGGTAATGAGGTAAAATAAGACGATGACCAAAGCATTAACCAGCAAAACAACTATATATACCTGAGGCCAGGTCTTTAAAACCGGGGGAGTTTCAGAGGTAGAGGAATTGTTGTCTTTTGTTTCGTCCATATGATATTAATGTAGGTGATCTGGTAGTTCTGTAGTGTCGGCATAGCTTAGCCGACATGGAATTAATTGACTACGTTACTGGGGCACAGCGTCATGGTGTCTTTCGGTACGAATTAAAAAAGCTTTGCCATTTCATGGCTAGTACGCCTAAGACCGCTTCTTTGACGATCCCTTTAGTCATTTTTGAAACACCTTCAATTCGGTCAGTAAAAGTAATGGGAATTTCTTTTATTTTGAATCCCAGTGTTTTAGCGGCAAACTTCATTTCGATCTGGAAGGCATATCCGACAAACTTAATCTTGTCCAGATCAATAGCCTCCAACACTTTCCGCGTGTAGCAAATAAAACCTGCGGTGGGATCTTTGACCATCATCCAAGTCACTATGCGCACATATAGAGAAGCTCCCCGGGACAGGATCAAGCGGTCTGCGGGCCAGTTTACGCACTTGCCCCCCTTTACATAACGCGAACCGATCGCTACATCCGCTGCTTCAGAGTGGCAGGCTTCATAAAGACGAACCAGATCGAGCGGATTGTGTGAAAAATCAGCGTCCATCTCAAAGATATAGGAGTAATTTTGCTCCAAAGACCACTTAAATCCGGTGATATAGGCTGTTCCTAACCCCAATTTTCCGGTACGCTCAATCATAAAGACTTTTCCAGGAAACATTTCTTGCATCGCCCTGACGTCGTCGGCCGTACCGTCGGGAGAACCGTCCTCTATGACGAGCACGTGAAAAGTTTTTTCTAAGCCCATAACAGCCTTAATGATCTTGGAAATATTTTCCTTTTCATTATATGTCGGGATGATTACAATACTATCTGACACGCCTTTATCGATATATTTTATAATAAAAAAAGGAGAAACTACCCATTACCTCCTCGGGTAAAGATAATGCGGACAAAGATATAAAAAAAACGAAAAGAAGAGATTGAATGTCGAATTGTTAAAGTGTTGAGGTGTTGAAGCGTAGAAGTGTTGAAGTGTTGAAGTGTTGAAGTGTTGAAAATGATGCCTCTTTTATTAAATTCAAAAATTTTTGAATTTAATTTTTACATTAGCTTTGGGAGTATTCAAACAACTGTGTAAACTCGAATTTAAACACTTGGTTATCAGGCGCTTAATTCAAAACAAAGCAATAAATTTGAAAAAAAACAATTAACTTTCGTTAAGGCGTTGCGGCGTTACGTCGTTTTCCTATCCCTATTGTACCGTTGTACCCTTCTGCACCCTATTTTTCATCCCTATTTTCTTTTTTTCTTTTTTTCATACCTCATACTAATATCTACCTTTTCTGTAAAGCTCTGGAAATCAAAGGTCTTAGCGTATTCAAGTAGTGACGTAGTCACGAAAATTTCATTTTATTTTTCATTCCTTTTAATTTAACTTTCATTAAGGTAATTTACCTTTTTGGCCAAGCCCTAGCTGGTGATAGCCTTCATACCTCATACCTCATACCTCATACCTCATACCTCATACTTCATATTTCATACTTCATACTTCATATTTCATACCTCATACTTCATACTTCATATTTCATACCTCATACTTCATATTTCATACTTCATACTTCATATTTCATATTTCATACTTCATATTTCATACCTCATACTTCATACCTCATACTTCATATTTCATACCTCATACTTCATACTTCATATTTCATACTTCATACTTCATATTTCATACTTCATATTTCATACCTCATATTTCATATTTCATACTTCATACTTCATACTTCATACTTCATACCTCATACTTCATATTTCATACCTCATACCTCATACTTCATATTTCATACCTCATACTTCATATTTCATACCTCATACCTCATACTTCATACTTCATACCTCATACTTCATACTTCATATTTCATACCTCATACCTCATACCTCATATTTCATACCTCATACTTCATACTTCATACTTCATATTTCATACCTCATACTTCATATTTCATACCTCATACTTCATACTTCATACCTCATACTTCATATTTCATACCTCATACTTCATACCTCATATTTCATACCTCATACTTCATACTTCAAAATTCAGGATACTTATCCGGCTCTGCCTCCCGGATCATGTGGTAAATGAGTTCAAAGACATCTTCGGCGCTTGGTTTGGTGAAGTAGTCGCCATCAGAGCCGTAGGGTGGTCGGTGCTCATTAGCGGTAAGGGTTACAGGTGGTGAATCCAGGTAGCGATAACCGTTTTGCTTCTCGAGTACTTCCCGCATCATGAAAGACGTGCCGCCACCAGGAATATCTTCATCCATGAAGACAATGCGGTTAGTTTTCTTTAAAGATTCAACTATTTGGTGCTCCAAATCGAAGGGTAGTAAGGTTTGTACATCTATAAGTTCTACAGAAATTCCTTTTTCTTCCAGCAGTTGAATACCTTCCTGTGCGACCCGGACGCAGGAGCCATAGGTGACGAGTGTAACGTCGGTTCCTTCAATCAAGACTTCGGGTACGCCCAGCGGTACGGTAAATTCTTCCAGGTTATCAGGCAGGGTTTCTTTTAGGCGATAGCCGTTCAGGCATTCAATGATGAGAGCCGGATCATCACATTGCATCATGGTGTTGTAGAAACCTGCCGCCTGGGTCATATTTCGAGGAACCAGTATGTAGGTACCTCTTAAGGACCCCAGTAACATCCCCATCGGGGAGCCGGCATGCCAGATACCCTCAAGGCGGTGGCCGCGGGTACGGATGATAGCCGGCGCCATTTGAATGCCATTGGAGCGATAGCGAATCGTTGAAAGATCGTCAGAAAGGGGGACCAGTCCGTAAATCAAATAGTCTAGATACTGGATCTCTGCGATGGGGCGCAATCCTCTCATAGCCATGCCTATCGCCTGGCCGATAATAGTCCACTCGCGGATGCCGGTATCGAATACGCGCTCTTCGCCGTATTTGTCTTGTAGGCCGGCAAAACCTTGGTTTACATCTCCGATCCGGCCCACATCTTCTCCGAATGCAAATACTTCGGGATGTTTTGCCAGAAGGTTGTCAAAGCATTTATTCAAAATCTGGTACCCATTTAGCTTGGGGGAGTCTTCTGAGAATTGAGCAGGCACAACGGGCACTCGTAGTGCCGATTTAGAAGAACTACTATATAAATTGGTGTGGTAGCGACTATCGCCGATCGCAAGCTGTTCTTCCAACCAGCTATTGAAGGCTTCCACCTCGGGCGTTTGGTATCCTGCCAGGTGGAACTTAGCTCTTCGGGCATTTTTAACTACTTCGTAAAATAGCGGATTGAGGGCCGGGTTTAGCCCTTTTTTGACTTCCTGGATCTTATCTGCCTGAATGCCGGCATTAATGAGTTTTTGGTAATGTTCATTCAGCTCTTTAATACGCTTTTTTACAGGGTCGTAGTAATTTTTCCAGGCCCTTTTTTGACCATCTTTTACATAGGATTTGGCTTCCTTTTGTATCGATTCTACTTCTTCTTCGGTGGCAATACCCGAGTCAATCATCCATTGCTTCATCACCCGGATGCAATCGTATTCTTTTTCCCATTCCAGTCGTTCTTTAGATTTATAGCGTTCATGCGAGCCGGAGGTGGAGTGGCCTTGCGGTTGGGTGACTTCCTTTACATGAAATAAGGCAGGAATATGCGTTTTTCTTACCGCCTCAATGCCTTTTTCGTACATTTCACAAAGGGCAGGATAGTCCCATCCTTTTGCAGAAAACATATGGATACCTTCGCCGTCTTCATCGAGTTGGAATCCGTCAAGGGCAGCTGAAATACTTTTTTTAGTGGTTTGGTAGTCAATAGGAACCGAGATGCCATAGCCATCGTCCCAAACAGAAATGGCAAGTGGTACTTTTAACACGCCGGCCGCATTGACTGTTTCCCAGAATACGCCTTCAGACGTACTGGCGTCTCCTATCGTGCAGAAGCATACCTCATTGCCTTCTTCAGAGAACGGCGTACCGGTTTTTAGCGCTTTGCTTTCCCGATACTTTTTGGAGGCAAAAGCCAATCCTAAGGCACGGGCCATCTGACCACCGGTAGAAGAAATATCTGCAGATACATTGTGGAGCTGGCGGTGGTCAAGCCAGTTGCCTTCTTCATCAATAGTAGGCGTTGCATAATGGCTGTTCATTTGACGGCCTCCGGAAAAGGGGTCGTTATCGGCATCTGCATATAATTGAGCGAAGAAATCTTCAACCGTAGATAAACCAAGCGCAAACATAAACGTCTGGTCTCGATAATAGCCAGATCGAAAATCTCCTTTTTTAAAACTCCTGGCCATGGCTACCTGCGGTACTTCCTTTCCGTCACCAATAATTCCGAACTTTGCTTTACCTGTTAATACTTCCTTCCTTGCCAGATAACTGGCTTCCCGGCTGATACAACAAATGCGAAAATCGTTAAGTACCTCCTGAATAAATTCCTTGTCTTTCACAGCTGTTGCATCTGTGTCCTGTTTTGTAATTGATTTATCCTGCATATATTTAGTTCTTTATGTTGCCTTTTTAATCAATCATTGATTAAAAAGACTCTGCAAAAATAGGCATTTTTTTTCCGAATGACTTCGATTCCTTCTCTAAAACCCGAATTTTGGCCTAAATGTTGAACAATTATATTGGAATCAATATTTAGATTTAACGATCTATTAACAAAGAACACTTAATATACGGTTTCTTTTTTTTTCATTATTACCTATTTTTGTCCTTGATACGTTTAATGGTTAATGATCAAAAATTCTTCAATAACAATTTGACTTACCTTAAAATAAATAAATTAATTACAATGAAAAAGCTTTTTTCGTTTTCAGTAGTTTTCTTTTTAGGAATTGCCCTAATGATGGGACAGGCACAGGAAAGTAATGATACCGCTGCAGATGCTCCGGCTGACGGCCCGGTGATGGCCTTTGAAACAGAAATGATTGATTATGGATTGATCGAGCAAAATTCCGATCCGCTCAGAAAATTCAAATTTACCAATACAGGAAATGAGCCCCTTGTGATCAAACATGCTAAAGGAAGCTGCGGATGTACTGTACCTAGCTATCCTAAAGAGCCCATCATGCCCGGTGAAAGTAACGTTATCGAAGTTCGCTACGATACCAAGCGACTAGGTAAGTTTACCAAGCGCGTTACCCTGACTACCAATGCTGTAGATGCACAAAAAGTACTGACTATTAAAGGGGAAGTGAAGAAGAAACCAGCTGAGCCAGAAGGCGTTCCTACTAACTCTTCTAATCTATTTAATTCCGGGAATTAGTAATTTTCCGACTCCAATACATAAAAAAGCCACGCCCTGTAGTACGTACTCCAGGGCGTGGCTTTTTTATTTTAAAGAACCCTGCAGTACGTACTGCAGGGTCTCTAACCCAAACAAATAAACACAAAAACTACTTTTTAATGTCAAACAAAGGTAGTTCAATTTTATTTTTTTTACAATTTGATCGAGTTTTTTTTGACGAGTGAGTTATTTTTTATTTTGTAATAATATGATTATTAGGTTATTAATGAATTGCTTTTTGGTCAATATTTGTATTTCTTTTCTTTTTTATTGACAGTTGACGTCTATTTCCTGAATTATAAAAAGCTTTATTATTTGTATAGGCTCAGGTTTTAAGAATTATATTTTCTTTTTTTTGAAAGCAATATATTTTTTATTTTGCTGCTCGAAATAGTGTTGTGGTGTAAATCTCCGGATCTTTTGAGAAAAATTACGAATCTATGCGTGTACTTGCTTTTGTCGTTTTGCTGGCCCTTCTGGGAGGGATGATTTATTTCGGGAATCAGGCTAATACTATCGGTTCTACTCCGGTCCCGCCTTTGGGCAAATTGCTGAATCCCTTCTCCGGATTTTGGCAAAATGCGGAACCTGCCAATCTTCCCAAAGAAACGACGCTCCGGTTTCCCGGCCTGGAGGCACCTGTAACGGTTGTGTTTGATGACCGGCTCGTCCCTCATATTTTTGCTGAAAATATTCCGGATGCCCTGGCTGCTCAGGGATATCTACATGCCAAATACCGACTTTTTCAAATGGATCTCACCACCAGGGCCAGCGCCGGAAGGGTCTCCGAAATCGTCGGAGCCCGCGCCCTCAATTTTGATAAAACCAAAAGGCGACAGGGCTTTTACTGGGCCGCTGAAAAAACAGTCGAGGCCTGGATGCAATCTGCTAAAAGCGCCAAATATGCCAATAGCTATACCGACGGCGTCAATGCCTATATTGAACAACTCACCCCTTCTGACTATCCCATAGAGTATAAAGTCCTCGATTTCAAACCCGAAAAGTGGAATGTACTGAAGAGTGCTTTTATGGTCAAATCTATGGCGGAAAGTTTGTGTATACGGGAATACGATATCGAGAATACCAATCTGCGCAATGCCCTGGGAGAAGACCTCTTCCAACAACTTTTTCCTGATTGGTTCCCACCCCAATCGCCGATCATTCCTTCTTCTAAAGAATGGAACTTTACGCCCGTCAGTCCCCCGGCAAAAAAGTTAGAAAATTCAGCCATTGGGATGATCCCCCATACGCCAATAGCCAAGCCTCCTAAAAATAATGGAAGTAATAATTGGGCCATTCACGGCAGTAAGACCAAATCAGGCAATACCATGCTTTCCAATGATCCTCATCTCCCCCTTAAACTCCCCAATATCTGGTATGAAATTCAAATCCATACGCCTGAGCTGAATGCTTACGGGGTATCCCTTACCGGCCTTCCCGGAATCATCATTGGCTTTAATAAGGATATCGCATGGGGGCTTACCAACGTGGGGCATGATCTGCTCGACTGGTATAAAATTGAATGGAAAGATGCAGATAAATCGACTTATGTGGTAGACGGTCAAACCCTGAATACGCAATACCGGATCGAACAGATCGATGTGAAAGGAGAAAACACCGTCTACGATACCGTTAAGTATACCGTCTGGGGCCCGGTTGTTTATGAGGATGAAGACCATCCGCAAAAAGATCTTGCCATGCACTGGCTGGCACATGAATCACCGGATCCTGACCAGGCCCATTGTTTTGTCGATATTAATGGGGCGAAAAACTACGATGAATTTATCGATGCCCTGAAATCCTTTGATGTGCCTCCCCAAAATTTTGTTTTTGCCGACAAGGAAGGAAATGTAGCCCTCAGGATCACCGGCAGATTGCCCGTGAAAGATGAACAACAAGGAAAATTCGTGCGGGAAGGCAATACGATGGAAAGTTCCTGGCGTGGGTTCATCCCTTTTGAGCATGCACCGCTTATCAAAAATCCGGAGCGGGGCTTTGTGGCTTCTTCCAATCAGCATTCTACCGACACCGATTACCCTTATCCCTATGTAGGTTATTTTGATTACTACAGGGGACGATACATCAATGAGCGCCTGGACAGCATGAAGGAGATCACCATTGATGATCTGAAGGCCTTACAGACTGACAATAAAAGCCTTTATCCCATGGAGTTGCTGCCGCTTATGCTGGAACATCTGGATTCAAGTCAGTTGAAAAATGACCACTTTCAATTGCTCAAAGCATTAGCTAGCTGGGATTATTCCTTTGACAGAGATGCTATGGCACCCGTTTTATTTGAAGCCTGGGAGGAGCAATTGAAAGAAAATACCTGGGATGAGATCACCCGGTTGTCAGATTCGATCCCGGTCCGTTATCCGGAAGAGTCGACCCTGGTTAGCTTCCTTGAGGAAAACCCGTCCGCTGCGATCTTTGATAAGGAAGATACGCCCGAGCAAGAAAATGCAAAGGCCATTGTAACGCTTTCGTTTACAGAGGCGATGGCTGAGTTCGCTTCAGAGGGAAAGGAAGCCCCTGCGCTGGGCGAAATTCCGGTTTGGGAAGAATATAAAGCTACTAAGATTAGACATTTATTAGATTTAGCACCCTTCTCGAGTGATGTTTTGGAGGTAGGAGGGTACGGAGAAGCCCCTAATGCTGTCAAGCGCGGCCACGGCCCTAGTTGGAGGATGGTGGTCGAATTGGGGGATGAAGTAAAAGCCTACGGCATTTATCCCGGAGGTCAATCCGGAAATCCCGGCAGCCCCTTCTATCAAAGTATGATCCCGGCCTGGGTGGCGGGCGAGTATTATGAGCTCAATTTTATGCAGTCATCTGAAGACGGCCAGGCATTGTCAACGATAAAAATGGAACCTGCTAGGTAGCGCCGCAGTAATTTTGCGCTTAAAAAATTACTACTTTTTCGTTAAGGCGTCAGATTGTGCAAAAACTCACTGTGAACATTGATGAGCGATGTCAGTTATCGG
>CAZHOV010000183.1:0-11416 GCA_964534315.1 uncultured Saprospiraceae bacterium
CAACCCACTATGGACGGAGCTCTTTATGGAAAATTTAAAGGAGCTGAGATCCGGGCGAATTCAGGGGCGCCAGGTGGTGGATTTGCTGTCCGGTTAAGAGGGGTAACCTCCATCTTCGGCGATCAGCAACCTCTTTACATTATGGATGGAGTTTATCTGAATAACTCTGCCATTTCCTTAGGAACAAATATCGTATCCGAGGCTGCCAGAGGTGGTAATGCCTCTACCAACCAGGATGATGCTTCTAATCGAATTGCAGATATTGATCCTGAAGATATTGAAACCATTGAGATCCTCAAAGGAGCCTCTGCCGCTGCTATCTATGGTGCTCGTGCAGCCGGTGGGGTGGTGATCATCAAAACAAAGACCGGAACACCAGGAAAGACCAAAGTCAAATTTGGTCAGTCGTTTGGAATTACTCAGGCTACCAGATTATTAGGTGACAGAGGCTGGGATGAAGCTAAAATTAATGACGTATTCGGACAAGCAGATGTCGATTTATTCCGTCAAAATGGTATTAACGATTACGAAGAAGAACTTTATGGGAATACAGGTCTTCTTTCTACTTCTCGATTGGAGTTTTCGGGAGGAAATAATAAAGTCAACTTTTTTATCGGCGGGACCTATAAAAATGAAGATGGAATAGTAGACAATACGGGATACGTAAAAGCTGCCGGACGAGCGAATATCGGACTGAACCTGACCGATTGGCTAGATATCGATATTACCTCTAATTATATTAACTCTACTGCAGATCGCGGGTTCTTTAATAATGGTAATGCTAACAGAACGATAGGTTATGCTCAGGCCTTTACTCGCCCTTGGTATGATTTATTTCCAGATGAAAATGGTGTTTATCCTGCCATTCCTGCTGTTGGTTCTAACGTACTTGAAACGGTTGCCTTAAGTACCAATAGAGAAGAGGTTAATCGTTTGATTGGAGGTATTACCGCTAATGTTCTGCTATTTACCAATAGTAAGAATAGTTTAAAGGCTGTTTTGAGAGCTGGTCTTGATCAATATACCCTGCGTACGACTTCTATTTTCCCTGGTGATATATCATTCTTTAGAGATCCGGGTAGTTTGAGTGGAGTCTCTATCTCGGGAACAAGTATCAATACTAGTTCGAATATCGAAGCTTATCTGGTACACACCTGGTATCCCACAAGTGATTTCACATTCAGAACTTCAGCCGGGGTTATCCAATTAGATTTTGATTTGAATACGGTGGTTACCACGGCTTCCAACCTTAATGGTTCGCAAACCAATATTGATCAATCCGGAAACGTACAAGCTATTCAAAATAGAGTAATTCAGCAGGATAAAGGATTTTTCGTTCAAGAGGAGTTCAATTGGAGAGACCGTATTGTAGCTACTGTAGGAGTGAGAGCTGATAAATCATCGAATAATGGTGATCCCAACGAGCTTTATTATTATCCAAAGGCTAATATTGCCCTCAATCTGCATGAGTTTGATTTTTGGAATGTAGGGCAGTGGAGCCAGTTTAAACTAAGAGCTGCCTTCGGCCAATCTGCTCGTTTCGCTAATTTTGATGCCCGGTTCACGGCATTTTCAGGTACCGCTATCACTGGTCCTGGAGGACAAACTCTTGGAGGAATTCAAACCGATCCTCTGAGAGGTAATTCTATGGTTGAGCCAGAAACTCAAACAGAGATTGAGTTCGGTACAGATATTGGATTCTTTGATAACCGATTATCCATTGACTTTACTTACTACATTAAAACAATAGATGATCTTTTATTAGAAGCTCGAGTTGCTCAATCAACAGGTTGGACCCGACAGGTAATTAATAGCGGTGAACTTGAAAACAGAGGAATAGAGATTGGATTGAATGCCACGCCAATACAAGGTGATTTCAACTGGAATACAACGATTAACTGGTGGCAAAATCGCTCTGAAGTCATATCGCTGGGCGAAAATGTGGATGCCTTTAACCTGGGAGGTTTTGCAGCTAGTTTAGGACAGTATCGTATTGAAGAAGGCCAGCCTGCAACCCAGTTAGTGGGTACCTATCCTGCCGAAGCTTGTCCAAATGGAGATTGTTCTGAGATTGATCCAAATGGAGATGGTTTTGCTGTTTACGGAGATGCCGAAGCCGATTTTAACATGTCTTGGTTAAATACCCTTCAGTATAATAATGTTGAGCTATTCTTCTTAATTCACTGGAAACAAGGCGGAGATGCAATTAACCTCAGTACACTTCTTTATGATCTAGGCGGGTTAACATGGGATTATGATGACACCGACCTGGATCCCGACGGAGAAGAAACCAATGGTGAGTACCGCGTTAATAGCTTCCTGGCTGGTGATGCCAGCCCTTGGATCGAAGATGCAGGGTATATTCGTTTAAGAGAAATTGGATTGTATTACACATTGCCAAAATCCTTATTTAATGATAAGGCTAGAGTTAAGGTTGGTGTTTCCGGAAGAAATTTAATCAATATTTTTGATTACAACAGTTATGATCCGGAGGTCTCTAACTTTGGTAGTAACGTTTTGGCTAACTCTGTAGAGGTTACTCCTTATCCTGCAAACAGAAGAATCCTCTTCCATCTAACGGCTAATTTCTAGATTAAACCCAATTTTAATTGATTATTTTGAAGGAAAGCAGACCATGTTACAGGAAAAACGAATTATCAATCATAATAAACTTTAGTAACTGTCTCGCTTAATTTTAAATTTAAAATATAGTAAAATGAAAAAAATCATATATATTCTTCCTTTACTTTTCCTGGTCGTTTTCTTTACTGCCTGCGAAATTGAAGAGATAGAAAACCCTAATGGCCCTTCTTTAGAAAGCCTTGTTGATGGGGCTTCAAGTGAAGATATTCGTTTATTAGCGAATGGGATAGAGTCCTTATTGCGATTTGATGTAGAATTTTATTTTTGGACGACCAGTATGGTGGGGCGTGATTACTATGACCTTACCGGAACAGACCCTCGTTATACAGGGGAGATCCTTGGAGAAGCTGGTGGTCCATTGGATAATAACGGATTCTTAACCACAAGGCATTACACGGCTGCATACAAGGTGATCCGAAATGCAAATATTCTGTTGGAAGCTTCCAGAAATTCCGAATTTCCATACAGTGCAGCCGAATTGAATGGGATTAGTGGATACGCTAAAACCATTCAGGCATATCAGTATCTTTTACTATTAAATCGACAGTTTCAAAACGGTATCCGTTTTGACGTTGTCGATCCGGATAATCTGGGGCCTTTCATCGGCTACGATGAGGGATTAAATCGCATTCAAGCCTTATTGACTGAAGCCAACACCGAATTGAGCAATGCCGGTGATGAATTTGTCTTTACCTTATCCGCAGGTTTTGAAGGCTTTAATACTCCAGCTACGTTTTCTCTGTTTAATCGGGCAATTGCTACACGAGTTTCTCTTTATCAAGATGATCCTCAAGGTGTTTTAACAAACATTAAGAATTCTTTCTTTGATCTGGCGGGCGATTTAGACGCGGGTGTTTACCACGTCTTCGGAACTTCGGGGAACGATCTTAGAAATCCGTTATTTACCATCCCGGATGTAGACCTTTATATGGCACAAGAGGATTGGGTAACAAGCGCAGAACCTGGTGATACCAGAGTAGGAGAAAATGTGAAGCACTTGATCGATACGGAAACGGGTGATTCAACTTCGGCTTCCTTAGCAGGATTAATGAGTCGCTACCAAGTCATTAAGTACAATACGGATACAGATCCTGTACCAATAATCCGTAATGAGGAATTAGTACTCATTTATGCTGAAGCCAATATTGGTATCAATAATGCTGAAACAGTAAAAGCTATCAATGTGGTAAGGAATGCCGCCGGATTAGGCGATTATGCCGGAGACCCTAATGATAATAATGCTTTGTTGGATGAAGTTGTTAAACAACGTCGCTACGCCCTTTATGCCGAAGGTCATCGTTGGATCGATCTGAGAAGGTTGGGAAGACTATCGGATATCGTCATAGACCGCGCAGGAAGTATTGTACACACACAGTTTCCTACTCCTGTAGATGAACTTTAAATGTTTTTAACGAGGGTGGCTCATAACATCTTTGGTGTTACGAGCCACCAAACTTTCTTCTTTGAGGGCATTGTTTCTAATAAAGTATTTTGCCTTTTCCGGTGATAGAGAAATATTGCGGCAGCAATTCGTTCTTCTTCATTGATCAAAATATTCTCTAAAGTAAGGACGGATTGACTGGTATCCTTAAATAACTGCCGGTAAAAATCTCCTGCCGGCATTCTTCCGTATAAGGGTGAGTAAAAGAGGTCTTGTTTATCAAACAATTTCATAAGCTTATGAAGATTAGCTTCTTCCAAAGCTTGTAGGTAAGTTTTTACCGCGAGCATGTATTGAGCCATCTTTTTACCTTTAAACTAATGGTTTTTGATAATTAATCAAATTAGAAAATAATACCTATCTCCTTATTCTCAAGACTCAAGACTTATTTCGTAATTTCGTCCTTATGAAAGGACTAATTAACGAACTAGAAAAGGTAGCTCGAACGCTAGAGCCACACCCAAAATTGAGGTCTAACTGGACCACGCAGGTACATGATTACGCAGGCGCGTTTATTGATTCCCTGGAACACCGAAAAGCTTATCTGGAAACGGAAGATAAAGGGAAAGGAATTCTTGATTATCCTTTTTCCGATCAAGGACGACGTGTGGAGGAATTGATCCATATCCTGCATCAGCATGTTGCCGAACCGGGCCTAGCGCCTGCTTCCGGAGGCCACCTGGGGTATATCCCAGGGGGAGGGGTTTATCCAACCGCTCTGGGTGATTATCTGGCAGCCGTGACCAATGAATATGCAGGCATCTATTTTGCCGGACCAGGAGCTGTACGTATAGAGAACATGCTTATCCGCTGGATGTGCCAATTGGTCGGCTTTCCCGAGACAGCGCTTGGCAACCTGACATCGGGAGGATCTATTGCTAATCTGGTCGCTATAACAACTGCAAGAGATGCTCTTGGAATATCTTCCAAAAAAGTTAGTGATTCAGTCATTTACCTAACCCATCAGGCACACCACTCCCTACAGAAAGCGATCCGTATCGCCGGCCTGGGAGAAGCCAAACACGTCTATATCGATCTTGATGAGCATTTTAGAATGGATGCCCGGGCGCTGGAAAAAGCGATGAAGGCAGATAAGGCAAAGGGGCTGACGCCTTTTCTTGTTTGTGCATCTGCTGGGACTACTGATACCGGAGCCATTGATCCGATGGATGACATAGCGGCGATCGCTCAAAAACAGGGTGCCTGGTTTCATGTAGATGCTGCCTATGGTGGTTTTTTTATATTAGCTGATGAAGTCAAGAACGACTTTAAAGGAATCGAAAAAGCAGATTCAGTCACCATAGATCCACATAAAGGACTATTTCTGGCTTATGGTCTGGGAGCGGTTTTGATCAAGGATGTGGAAACGCTTCAAAATACGCATTATTACAAAGCCAACTACATGCAAGATGTCATTGATGAAGCCCATGAGCCTTCCCCTGCCGACCTATCGCCTGAGTTGACCAAACATTTTAGGGGACTACGGTTGTGGTTGCCTTTGCAATTATACGGATTGGCTCCCTTTAAAGCTGCTCTTCGCGAAAAGCTCTGGTTATGCCGGTATTTTTACCAGGAAGTCCAAAAATTGGGCTTTGAGGTCGGTCCCGAGCCGGAATTGTCGGTGATGATCTATCGTTATGTCCCGGAGCATGGAGATGCAAATGCATTTAATGCAAAACTGATTGAAGAAATCCGAAAAGATGGGCGCGTATTTCTCTCTTCGACTTCTATTGACGGGGTATACTGGCTCCGGTTGGCGGTGCTCAGTTTCAGAACGCATATGGACACGATTGAAAAATGCCTGGAGGTATTGAAAGAAAAAGTACAATACCTGGAAATGGCTCAAATAAGTAAGAGCTAGCTTGTGGATTTCGTCCGTTTCTTGCTGCCTTGATACAGTTCGTACCCATGGTATTTGCATTCAAGGGCTCCGTTAAACAGCGTGTGTTTTTTGGAAGGTTTTAGGCCTATGGATTTTATAGCTTCCATATTAGAGGAGATAATCCAGGCGTTGAAACCAGCATATGCTTGTTTTAAGTGATCTCCGATTGACTTGTAAAATTTTTCCGGATCGTTCGATTTCAGTCGTTCGTCATAAGGAGGATTGGTAATCAATGTACCTGGTGGGGGAGGAGGCGTTAGTTTCTCGAAAGTACTTTTTTGAAAATAGATCTTATCTTCAACCTGGGCTGCTGAAGCATTTATTTGCGCCTTTTTAAAGGCTGCCAGATTTTTGTCCGAACCATATATATCGGGGCCTTCTGTTTTGATCTTTTGTTTGGCTTCATTAAGAACGTTTTCCCAAAGCTGCTGGTCGTAGTCGGCCCACTTTTGAAAGGCAAATTGTTGATTAGAGAGTTGTGGTGGAATTTGATAGGCAAAAAGCGCGGCTTCGATAGGAAGTGTTCCTGATCCACACATGGGGTCGATAAACGTTGATTTTCCGTCATAACCTGAAAGCAGGATCAAACCGGCTGCCAAGACTTCATTAATGGGCGCATCGACTGTCTGAATCCGGTAGCCTCTCTGATGTAGCGATCTGCCAGAGCTATCGAGAGAAATGGAGCAATCCTGCTCATTAATGTGAAGGTGGAACCGAACGGTTGGTACTTTGATATTTACATTAGGTCGTTTACTATATTTTTTTCTAAACCAGTCAGCGATAGCATCTTTAAGTTTTAGGCCTGCATATTTGGAGTGGGAAAAATCTTTGGAATGGGTTACTGCATCTATAGCAAAAGTATCTTCAAGCCCCATGTATTGCTCCCAGTTGATCTTTAGCGCTTTACGGTACAATTCGTCTTCGTTTCGCGCAGTAAATTCGTGCGTGGACTGAAGAATCCGAAGAGCCGTCCTTAGTTCTAAATTAGCCTTATAGAGTAGTGCTTTATCTCCTTCAAATTGCACTCCCCGTTTCAAGGGAACTACATTTTTCCCTCCCAGGTGATTGATCTCTCTGGCAAGCATTGATTCTAATCCCGCTAATGTTTTAACAATTATTTTCAACGTAAAAAGATATTTGAAGGTTTATCGTGATAACATCATCCAATCGTAGTTGGTCAGGCAGTCGAATTCATTATTCATTGCACACTATTCATTGCACATTGCACATTGCACATTACACATTGCACATTGCACATTGCACATTGCACATTGCACATTACTAACTCCCCATCGCACATTTTCCGGCCCAAAAGATAATGGCCAGCCAGACTAATCCTTTGATCAGAAAGAAAAGAAAACCTGCAACTCCGAGTCTTTGCAACCAGACTTTTACTTTATTATTTGACATGTTTTAATTGTTTGTTGTGGTAAAATAAAATGATCACAATAAGTTCATCATCAACTATTTACCAATAAACTACCAAAACAGGGATTATGTTTGAAGGACCCCCACATTAAATTTTTTGACGGGTGCATTATTAGCAGCTTCGATGCCAAGAGAAATAAGCTGACGCGTTTTGCGAGGATCAATGATCGCATCAACCCACAGCCGGGCGGCGGCATAGTAAGGGGTCGTTTGTTCGTCATAGCGGGCTTTTATCTTTTCATACAAAGCCTGTTGTTCTTCATCTGAGGGCTCTTGATTCTTCGCTTTCATGGAGGCGATTTGGATTTGCATCAGCACTTTTGCTGCCTGAGAGCCGCCCATTACCGCAATTTTTGCCGTTGGCCAGGCCATTATTAATCGCGGGTCATAGGCTTTTCCGCACATCGCGTAATTTCCGGCTCCGTAGGAGTTCCCCATCACGATGCTAAACTTGGGAACAGTAGAATTAGAGACGGCATTCACCATTTTTGCTCCGTCTTTGATGATTCCTCCATGTTCTGATCTGGACCCTACCATAAAGCCGGTAACGTCATGCAAGAAGACCAGCGGAATTTTTTTCTGATTACAATTCATGATAAACCTGGCCGCTTTATCGGCAGAATCTGAATAGATTACGCCCCCGAATTGCATTTCTCCTTTTTTATTTTTGACCACCTTCCGGTTGTTCATGACAATTCCAACAGACCATCCGTCAATGCGGGCATAGGCACAGATGATCGTTTTACCATAACCTTTTTTGTATTCCGTGTATTTAGAATCATCGACTAAACACTCCAAAATAGCTTTACTGTCATAAGGTTTGGTTGGGTTTTCGGGGAAAAGCCGAAAAATTTCTTCGGCTTCCTTTTGAGGAGGGGCCGGTTCTATCCGGTCGAAACCCGCTTTTTCGAAAGTGCCCATCTTATCCAATAAATCCTTGATCGTATCCAGGCAAGTGGGATCGTCAGGCATTTTATAGTCAGTGACTCCGGAAATTTCGCTTTGCGTAGATGCTCCGCCAAGCGTTTCTTTATCTACATCTTCACCAATAGCTGCTTTTACCAGGTAGGGGCCGGCCAGAAAGATAGAACCTGTTTTTTCAACGATGAGGGCTTCGTCAGACATGATCGGTAGATAGGCCCCGCCGGCGACGCAACTTCCCATGATTGCTGCAATTTGGGGGATACCTTCGCTCGACATGATGGCATTATTGCGGAAAATCCGGCCAAAGTGTTCTTTATCGGGAAAAATCTCATCCTGCATAGGTAAGAAAACCCCCGCGCTATCGACCAGGTAGATAATGGGTAAGCGATTTTCCATGGCAATTTCCTGGGCCCGGAGATTTTTTTTGCCTGTTATGGGGAACCATGCACCCGCCTTTACAGTAGCATCGTTGGCGACAATAACACACAAGCGGCCCCGTATTCTGCCAATACCCGTTACGACACCTGCGGCAGGGCACCCGCCATATTCTTCGTACATTTCATACCCGGCAAAGGCACCAAATTCGAAAAACTCAGATCCCTCGTCAATTAGATATTCAACACGCTCCCGGGCAGTCATCTTACCCTTTTTATGAAGCTTCTCGATCTTTTTTTCTCCTCCTCCCAAATATATGCGATCCAACCGACGATTCCTTTTAGAAAGTGCCAATTTCATGGCATCTTCATTCATATTCTTTTCCAATTCTGTTTTTGCCATAGGTGTTTAGTATTTTGAGGCGCAAAATACAAAAAAGAAAGGAAAAGCAGAGGACGAGAGGACGGGAGGACGAGAGGGTTTTATTTAGACAGGTAAGAAAAAAATGAGAAGGGGGCTCATAGCAACTTTGGTGCTATGAGCCCCCTTCTCATTTTTTGGGCATGGTCCTCCGGTTGTCTGGTCCTCCGGTCTAATTTAGCTCAAACCGGTACCCCCATTCGCCAGGGAAGCTTTCATAGATTCCCTCCAATAGGACGAAGCCAGATTTAACATTTGAAAGGGCGTCAATGACATCGTCAACATCCCGGATAGGGAATTGATTGATCTTACGAACATTATCGCCCGACTTACCGTCGATCTCGTAGATTTTGGTGATAATGAATCCTGGATCCATATTGGTACTTTCAATAGTGCTGCCCTGGATTATACTGTTGACGATAACGCCAGAATTCAGCCGAAGGCGGTCGAGTTCTTTAGTGGATAGATTCCGTAGTTCAAAGCCTAGGTTCTGTAATACATTATCGTCTCGAACCGGAGGCAAGAGGGTTGTTTTATTTTTCAGGTTTTTGAGTAAAACATCCGTTTTATAAACTTTGCCATAGCGCATATACTCTACGTTGACGTATTCTCCAGGGCGAAATTGAGCTATATTTTCCTGTAATTCAGGAACTGAGTTCACTTGTTTTCCATCTACTTTAAGAATAACATCGCCGGTTTCGATACCTGCATCGTCTGCAGCTCCGTTGGAGATTACTTTGGAAATATAGACACCTTCTGGCGAAGTAAGTCCCATGTCTTTTGCCTGCTGATTGTTTACAGGTTGAATAACAACACCGAGAATAGCTCGTTGAACGATCCCATAATCTTTCAGATCACGGACTACCTTTCGGGCAAGGTTGGCCGGTACAGCAAAAGAATACCCTTCGTATCGTCCTGAACGAGTGATGATAGCTGTATTAATGCCTACAAGTTCGCCGTTTGTGTTCACTAAAGCTCCGCCACTATTACCTGGATTGACGGCAGCATCGGTTTGAATAAACGATTCAATTTTATAATCACCTTCGAGAATATCTATGTTCCTACCTTTAGCGCTGACGATCCCTGCCGTGACGGTTGATTCCAGGTTGAAAGGATTTCCGACTGCCAAGACCCATTCGCCTACCCGAACAGAATCAGAATTACCGAAAACAACAAAAGGTAAGGAGACATCAGATTCTACCTTAAGGACTGCTAGATCAGTTGAGGGATCTGTTCCTACTAATGTAGCGCTGAATTCGCGATTATCATTTAGCGTCACTTCGATTTCTCTTCCATCTTCAATAACGTGATTATTGGTCACGATATAACCATCCGGAGAGATGATTACTCCAGAACCGGAAGACCCACCCATTCTGCCGCTCCAAAGGTCAAAGCTGCCAGAGGAAAAAGCTCTGATGTTAACAACGGCAGGAGTCACGGTTTCAGCCGCATTGGTAAAACTTGTAGGCGCCGAAGATTTAAAATAACGCTGAAGCTGGCCGGAAAGTAACGGGTCACGCTGCCTTTCGCTGGCATAACTGGTATATTGTGCAGGAGTTTTCTCTTTTATAACGATCTTTTGGGGTTCTTCAAATTGCTTGTAGATCGCCACTGAAAAAAACGAGCTAAGCAAGGCAACAAAAATTATAAGCGCGAATTTTTTCATAATCATGTTAAATTTTTATTAGGATGGAGATGATAGTTTATTCGATTTGATATATTCCATAACTAAATGCTCATCAAAAATGTTTCCAATTTCGAAATTATTTTTATGAAATTCTGTTTTGTGTCGGCCAGACCTTAAAAAAAAATATTTTGAATGGCAGTAAGCTTAACAATATTAATTTGTGAAAAATAATACGTTTAAAAAACGATTAATTCTACCTGGTATTTTGACGAAGCCAAATAGAATTTTTCTGTTCGCCAACTATAATGCATAAACAACAATTGGTAACCCCCGAAGATGTCTAAATAAAGAGATTTAAGAAAACTTTAATATAGGAGGACCAGACAACCAAAGAACCAGAGGACAGGAGAACAGGACAACAAGAGGACTAAAGGACAAGAGGACAGGTGGACAGGACAACCAGAGGACCAGAGGGGACCGTTCAAATCAATCAGCCTATTTAATGATAAATATTTGATAATCAATGTCTTGAACGCTAATTGACATGATTAAATGAAGTCTACCGACCAGAGGGTAAGAGAACAAGAACCCCCTTGAACCCTTGAACTCCCGATACCCTGAAACCCCTGATACCCCTGATACCCCGATACCCTGATACCCCTGATACCCCGATACC
>CAZHOV010000184.1:0-11374 GCA_964534315.1 uncultured Saprospiraceae bacterium
ATAGGTTACTATTGTACTACATCAACCAGCTCAACGCTGAATACCAGTTCTGCCCCTCCGGGAATACCGGCGGGAGGATTGCCCTGATCTCCGTAACCCAGGTCTGAGGGAATAAAAAAGACAGCTTTAGTACCTTCTTTTAGGAGAGCTATCCCTTCATCCCATCCCGGTATAACCTTGCCTTGTCCTAGTGGAAAGTCTAACGTACGTCCTCTTTGGTAGGAATTATCAAATGATTCACCATCTAGTTTAAACCCATAGTAATGGACTTTTACGGTTTGTCCTTCGGTTGGTTGAACCCCGGTACCTTCTTCCTGGATAAGGTATTTCAAGCCGGATTCAGTAGTTTTTAGCTGGCCATCTAGTTTGCCGTTCTTGTATTCTTCGATCAGGGCTCTGGTATCGTCACCCATGGCATCAATAGCTTTATTTTCTTCCTCTAATTCGGCTGCAGTTTTAATGGATACCAACTTCAGATGGTAAGTCAAAACATCTTCATTGGATAATTGAGGAGGTAATTGGCTTACGGTATCAAGCGATTGATAGACAGTAAGGCTGTCGCCTACGCTCATTAAAAAGAGCGCATCATACTGGGGAGGCGTAGGTTGCTTTAATGTAGCTCGGGCAGGCAATACTAGCACCCTTGGCTGGCCGGTTTTTATAGAAGAAAACAATACCGAAGTATCGTTTTTAGTTATCGTTTCATGATACGTAATTTGATCTCCTACTTGTGGTTGTGGCCCCTCACTTTGAACGTGATGTTTGTATGGAAAACCAGCTTCTGTTTTTTGTAAATTTGCTGTATCCGTTGAACCTGATGGTTCGCAAGCGAAAAAAACAAAAGATAATAAAAGAAAAAATGACCAAGTTTTTAGAACTTGGATAGGTTTAGGCATATTCATAATATAAATTTAAATTGATAGTAATATCTTTGTTAGAGATTTTGGAGTTGGTCTTTGTATTCGGGTAAGATGTTCTTGAATTTAGCGAGCGTTTGGCGAAGATTCTGGTGGGAATAACCGCCTGAGGCGTTTTTATGTCCCCCTCCTTTAAAATATTTAGTTGCGATCTCCTGCACTGAAAAATCACCTTTTGACCTGAACGATAGCTTGACGATCTTTGGTTGTTCGGTGATAAAAGCTGCTAATTTAATCTTTTTCATTTTAAGCAGATAATTTACAATGCCTTCCGTATCTCCTCTTTGTATGTTAAAGTGCTTGTAATCTCTCTTTGTCAGTGTGATAATACCTGTTGCGTATTCATCGAGAATTTCCATTCGGTTGGCCAGGCAATGTCCCAGCAACCTCAATGGTTTTTCCGGAAAACAATTAAAGATCAGGTCTTGGAGCTTATAGTCATCGACTCCCAACCGGACGAGCTCACTGACAATCTCAAACAAGCGGGGCGAAGTTCCATATTTGAAAGAACCGGTATCGGTAATGATTCCTGTGTAAAGGCAGTCTCCAATAGAGGTATTCATTTTCGAATGATCGCCTAGCATACCGATAAATTCATAGATCATTTCGCTCGTAGAGCTGGCTTGAGTATCGGAGTATACATAATCTGCAAAAGGCTCAGGATCGATATGGTGATCGATCATAACTTTTGGTTTTTTCGAATGATAGATCATTTCTCCTACCTTATCTATCCGGTCAAGAGAATTGAAATCCAGACAAAAGTAAAGATCTGCTTGTTCAATTTTAGGTTTCACTTTTTCCGGATCCAGATCATAAATTAATACCTGATCGCTGTCGGGCATCCAGGAAAAAATTCCGGGAAATTCGGATGGAAATATCACTGTTATGGAATGCCCCAGTTGTTTCAAGTACCAGTAGAGCCCTAACGAGGACCCCAGGGCATCACCGTCGGGATTTCGATGAGATAAAATGACAATATCCTTAGGTGAGGACAATAATGACTTTACTTCTGCAATCTGCTCCATTTGTACAAACGTAATAAAAATTCAGCCAAAGATGCCAATTATATTATAATCGGCAAAATAAATCATAGAGTATTGGAGAGGCTTCAGGAAATTTTACATTCCATAAACCTAAAAATCATAAAAAACAATCGGATAAAATTTTTGATTTTAGAGAGGATTCCTTAACTTTCGCTCGAATTAACAAATTATAATCCTATTGTCAGGGGGGTATTATCTAATACCTCCCTTTTTTTATCCCAAATGCGCTATGGTTACCCCGTCTCCGCCATTTTCATCTTCCGGATGGACAATTTCTTTTACTGCTTTATATTCCTTGAACTTACTCTTGACCATATCCCTCAAGATTCCATTTCCTTTACCATGTACGATCCGGAGATAGGAGGCGTTGGCTAATAGTGCATTATCAATAAAGCTCTCGACCAGTTTCTGAGCTTCTTCTCGACGCATCCCCCGAATATCAAGTTTGTTGGCAAAATCGGTTGTGGCTTTTGAAACAGAAGATTCAATACCAACTCCTTTTTTAACGTCCAGAGGCTCTTTGGCATGGGTCAGGTCTCTTACCTTCACTGTCATTTTGAGCTGCCCCACCAGGACGATCGCTTTATTCTTCTGAATCGATTCCACCTTACCTGTTGCACCACCACTGATTAACTTCACGAAATCGCCGACTTTAATGGGGCGATCCGATTTTTTATTACGCACGTCTTTGACATAGATCTCTTCCTTGAGATCGGTGATATTAGAGGTCAGTTTTTTTCGCTTTTCCTTAACCTCAGCAGCTAATTCTTTGGCTTTTTCAAGATTATTTTGCTCACGGATATCACGGATGATTTTTTCCAACTGCTTATTTTCATCTGCTACCTTTTGGAGTGCCTTTTCTTTAGCCTCCAGCTTAAACTTCTTCCGCTTATATTCCAGATCTTTGTATAGGTTTTCATAATTTTTGATCAGTTTTTCCAGCTTTTTCTCTTTGGCGGTAATATTGTCCAGCTTTTCTTCCAATTCTTTCTTCTCCGCCTGTAATTCTACCAGCAATTCATCTACCGCTTTAACATCTTTTCCCGTTTTATGCTTGGCATAATTGAGCATCTTTTTGGAAAGACCGGTTTTTGTGGCAATTTCAAAGGCATAAGAACTTCCCGGTTTTCCCACTTTTAACTTATATGTTGGAGACAAGGTGTCTTTATCAAACTCCATGGCGCCGTTGATAATTCCTTTCGTTTTAAAGGCAAATATTTTCAAATTGGAGTAATGGGTGGTAATGATACCATATACCTTCTTCTTGTGGAACTCATTCAAAATCGCTTCTGCAATGGCTCCCCCCATCTTTGGATCCGTTCCTGAACCAAATTCATCAAATAAAATCAACGTGTTTTCATTGGAACTAGCCAGGAATTCCTTCATATTCTTCAGACGGGAGCTATAGGTACTCAAGTCATCCTCCAGGGATTGCTGATCGCCGATATCGACAAACAACTTTTCAAACACCCCCATTTCTGAAAGCGGATCGACAGGAACCAGGCAACCAGACTGTAAAAGTAGTTGGTTAAGACCTAAGGCTTTCATGGTTACCGATTTACCTCCGGCATTGGGCCCGCTGATAACAATGATGCGGTTGTGATGCAATAATTTAAGGTTGAACGGAATAGTAGCTTTACCCGTATCCTGGTTTTTTAACCAGAGTAAGGGATGATAGCCTTTGGTTATTTTTATGGTCGGCTCATCCATCACCTTGGGCATATTCCCGTCCATTCGCATAGCCATTTGTGCCTTTGCCTGAACGATATCAAACCGTAATACCACTCCATTATAACTGCGCATCAAAGGGAGATGAGGGCGCAAATGATCCGTAATATCTTTCAAAATACGGTAAATCTCTCGCTTCTCTTCATTTTCTAAATCAAAGATGTCATTATTGATATTGATAACCTGTTCAGGCTCAATAAAAGCTGTTTTTCCGGTTGCAGACTCATCATGGATGATTCCGCGTATCTTGCGTTTGTGTTCGGAAGGAACGCTGAGTACTCTTCTTCCATTTCGAAAGCTTTCGATATTGTCGGTAAGCCAGCCTTTTTGACGGTAATTCGTGATTAGCTTTCGAAATTCGCGGTCCAACTCCTTTCGCTTGCTATTAATTCCTCTTCTGATCTTTGCTAGTTCAGGTGTGGCATTTGGTCGGATGGCTCCCTCTTCGTCCATGATGCTATCAATCTGCTTGATAATATCCTTATTGAAAGAATAAGGCTCGATGATTTGAAACAATGCCGGATATACTTCTTGTCTTGTTTCAGTAAAGAAGGAAAAGATGCGCTCAATGATCTGAAGCATGTTGAATATGCGGGCAAGGCCTTCAAGGGTAATAACAGACCCTGGAATTTCAACCATGCGAAAATCTTTGGACAAATCATCATAGGCCGCGATGGGAAATTGATCCCCTTCTTCCAATGAGAGTTTATATTCAGAGACTTCTTTGAGTTTTGCTCTGATCAGGAAAGGTTCGGTTTCTATTTGGATATGGTCGAAGTATACTTTTCCCACTTCTCCCAGGCAGTAACTTTTTAACAATTCAATTACTTTGTCAAATTCCAGCTTTTCAAATAAATCCTTCGAGTTCAGTTCCATCATGCGATTATTTTGCTCATTTCAATATGCAGTATCCCTTTCTCTTTTTGTTTTTCGCCTGTCTCTTTATAACCAAGCTGTCCATAGAATTTAATAGCATTAGCTTTCGAATAGACGACAATATTTCTAAAACCCTTTTGCTTTGCAAAAGATTCACAGGAAGTGACTAAAATGGTACCAATCCCTGAATATAATGAATCTCATCATAGGCCGGAGTGGCAAATGGAATTGGGGATACGTGCATGCTATTAAGAATTGAAAAACAGTAAAGTGTTTAAACAGTAAAGCAACTTAATGGTTTTGAGGAAAAACAATCTGTGCTAGTTCCAGGGCTTCCAGAAAAGAATTTTTATTTATGTTCAGCGGTTCTTCTTGATCCTCAAAAAAGAAAATTAAATTCTCCGTCGCCATATTTCCAGTCAAATCATCCTTGGCCATCGGGCAGCCTCCATAGCCTTTCATGGCGCTATCAAAACGCTTACAACCATTTTTATAGGCCGCAAAAATCTTTTCACTCCAGGAGTGAGGTTCGGTATGTAAGTGTGCTCCAAACTCCACCTCAGGAAATTTGGGGATCAGATTCCGGAACAGATAGCTGATGCTTTCGGGAGTGGCCACGCCGATGGTATCGGATAAGGACAAAATGCGAATTTCCATCTCTGCCAATTTCTGCACCCATTTTTGAACGATCTCTACGTTCCATTGGTCGCCATATGGATTTCCAAACCCCATTGATACGTAAACCACCAATTTTTTGTTATTTTTCTGGCAAATTTCCTGAATAGCTTTGACGCGATCTAATGATTCTTCTATAGTGGCATTCGTGTTACGCAGTTGGAAAGTCTCGGAAATAGAAAAAGGATAACCTAAGTAGGTAATTTCAGGGTGGACGGAGGCATCGCGGGCTCCGCGTTCATTGGCAACAATGGCTAATAATTTTGAAGGCGTATCAGAAAGGTCTAACTTTGCCAGCAACTCTTTGGTGTCTTTCATTTGGGGAATAGCTTTTGGAGAAACAAAGCTTCCAAAATCGATTGTATGAAAACCGATCTTTAGTAGTTTATTGATGTAAGCAGCTTTTTTATCCGTGGGGACGAATTGCTTAAGTCCTTGCATCGCATCTCTCGGACATTCGATGAGTTTGATCATGAAATTAGTATCCCGTTTTAAGAATTTGATAAAAAGGTCAACATATCAGTTACTGAATCTGTTTCCGAATTAATAAAAAATTATTTATTAAACAAATCCATTCCAATGAAAAGAGGAATTATTGCATTAATTGGATTTTTAATTTTTGCTACCGGCTTATTAGCGCTTCTACTGAGCCTTGTTGGTATCCAATTTAGTTTCCTTACCTGGATTGATAAGCCCAGTCCTATGTTTGGATTTCTGATGCGTTTAGCCATGATTATAGTTGGCCTGATCATTTTCTACCTGGCTCAAACTAATTTCGGCAGTGAACAGGAAGAGTGACAATCATAATTTTATACCCACCACTACTCCTGTTTGTTGATATTTCCCTCTCACAAAGCTATTGACAATATCTACCCGAAACAGCCGTACAATACCGATACCTATATTATCAATACCTACATTGACTTCCAGGTAATCTTGCTGATCTTCAGTATATAATAAAGAAGCTCCTACCACCATATTCCATTTCAACTTCCGAATCAATGGTACTTTATCTAATAAAAAGCCTTTAAAATGGTGCTGATAATGCCCCTGGAAATAGCCATTTGTGGTACTGTAGTCGTAATAAGGCATCAATAGGAACGATTGCAAATAATTATTGGGATTCCCGATGATTGTCCGGTTACCGTTAAAATGGGTGAAATCCATAAATCTGGTACTAGCGGTATTGATAAAGACACCACCCTCTACAAAAAATTCACTTTCTCCTACTAGTCCAAAGGTGAAATCTTCTTCAAGGGAAGCAGAAATTTGATCGAAGTTGACATCGCTTCCGAAGGCGGCAATACCTTTGCGATAACGGATCCATAGGTCCGGAAATTTAGAGCCCAATATGAACTTCTGATCCGGAAGACTCATATATTTTTGGTTGATCCGTATCCGTAAGGCCAGATCCAGCAGTAGAGCCTGATGCCGGTCAAAACTTTTCGGTTGATCACTAACAGGAGCCCTTACCGGATCTACGGGGTCGTTGCTGTAATAAAGCTCTTCCTCTCTTGAAAAACTGTAGTTTGTTTGATTGTTAAGGAAAGAACGATCGGCATATTCTATTGATCCCTTAAAGTAAAGGCCATTGACCAACTCTTGGTTAAACCCTACCCTACCGTAGTACTTATCGTATATCCTCATGAAATTCCTTTTATCCCAAAGGCTATACATCTCATTTAATAAAGGAGAAATTGGATTTTCCGAGTTAAACTGAGCCGTTTCTCTTCCTGCCCCAATCTCTAATTGAGAAAATTTTCTGGAATCAAAGTTATAGGTCAGGTTTAGCCCCCCTCTGATCTCTTCATCAGCGAAGCTATACATGATGCTAGGTTCAATTGTATACCATCTGATCGCATTTTCATCCAGTTCTTTCCTAAGCGTCATGTTTAATGAGCCGAGCCATCCCTGTACTGCATTGAACTGAATCGTATTTAAAGGAGATTCGATATCGAAATAGAGCCTATTGTAGGATTTTTGATAACTATATCCGGTGAGTATATTAAAGAATTTAAATTTGTTAAACTTTCGATCGATAGAGTCCTGAAATTCTTTCGAATTCCATATTTTTTGCAAGGTGTCTTTCCGAACGTAGTCTTTTTCTTCTTCCAGAGTTAACGGCACCGGCCTTATAGTGTCCCAATACTTGAGATCTTTTTCATTGGCCCCTTCTTCCACTTTAAAAATTTCATTGGTAAAAAAACCTTCTTCGAATGCCGGATTTAACTCATAATCCGAAAAGACCCCTGTAAAATACCCATTTACCTTAAACCCCATTAGCTTAAAACTAAGATCCAGCGTTTGCGAAAGTATCATCCATTTATCGGGTTGATCCACTGGCACGTTAACTTGCTTTATCTCCATGGTATCTAATAAGGGGAGCTGTATATTCAGGCCGGTGAGAAATAGCTCTGCGCTGTGTATATTCCACAAGTCTTCAACAATATAAATATAACCGGCAAGGATTGGCCCCTCCTTTTGTTTAGGAATCACTTTTATTTTATTGATGAGCCTGCCGTCATCAAAGAAGGTCCCGATCAGTTTATAGCGATAATAGCTCAGGGCGCTCCCGGCTATGGGAGAGATGATATTTCTTCTAATTTGCAAATGGTTATCATAAAAATTAAAATCAATAAAAGAAGCTCTGTTGAAGCTAAACCCATTGTCGTTACCGCTAAATTTGGAAGAGATCATCACCTCTTTTTGCTTATTCGGTTTTTGAACGTGTAACATGGACTCAGATTCCGAAAGGTATATAATTCCCTGACGGTTAGAATCTAGTATTCCCCCCAGATTGCCCAATTCCATGCCCATAATTTTTTCGGGCGTTTCTTCCAATTTCTGCATTCCCTTGACATAAGCGTGAGTGGAATAACTATCGACCAAATCGCGGTAGTATTTTCGTTTTTCGATAGCTTTTCGGATAATAGGATATGCGGGGTCCTCTGCATTCGCAGTCACCTCTACTTCGCTTAACGCAATGGATTGCTCTGCTAATTGAACATCCAGCTCTATGAGTTCACCCACATACTCAACTTTGCTAACCTTGGTCTCATATCCAACATACTGAAAGGCAATTTCCGAGACGCCTTCCGGAATATCCAACTGATACTGTCCCTCCGCATTACTGTTCGTCCCTGTAGAAGTCCCTCGGACATAGACGCTGGCAAATGGTAGGGGCTCTCCGGAAATATCGGTGATTACACCCTTTATTTGAGCATTAATATTAGCCGATAAAACGAAAAGCATTAGAACAACAGTAAAATATAAACGCATGGCCATATGCTTAAGATTAATGAAAAACTATTCTCTATCCTACAGAAACGAAGATAAGGAAATCAAATTTCGATGTACTTATTATTATAGAAATTATTTTTTGCCTTAAAGGTTGTATTTAATCGACTAAGTCTTTCTATTGGTTTGTTGGTTTTATTTTAATTTTTTATTGGTAAGAAAATTTTAACTGAGTAAAAATAATTAATAAAAAAGTAAAATATCAACTGACATATACATTGCTGGGTAGTGCTTTTATTTTCTAATGGTAAAGAAAATGCTGAGGGACCTGCTTAAGTGTAATCATCAAGCAGGTCCCTCATAGAGAAGAAAATTTATCGACTGCTAACACTGTTGGTATTATGAAACAGCTTTTACAGTCCGAATTTTCTGCTAATTTTTCTTTGGCAGGAAGGAATATTGCTCCGCATATTCGAGCATTTGTTTGGTAAAATCGTCTGGATATTCCACGTTAACCTCGGTGATTTCATCAGCTTCATCTATTACGGGAACCAATCTTGGATTGATAAATCCTCCGTAAGGCGGAATATTGAGTTTTTCGGATCGTTCAAGAACCTCTTGATGGATATCCTGATCAACCTGAACGCCATAGTTTTCGATCAAATCGCGGCCGGCCTGATAGTCGCCTTCTGACTTAATCCGTTGTACTTCCCGGAGGAGTTCTCCGAATAAAGTTCGTAATTTTTGGTAGTCGTTGATTTCGAAATAGGTTTTTCCTTCTTTTTCTACTTTAGAGATGACATTTTCTTCCTTTCCTTTTTCAAACACCCAGGAGGCTACCATTTGTCGATTTCTCATGTGGGCTTGTTCGATCACTTTGCCCGGAAGGATTCTTCGAAGCTGAAGCATGAGGCCGTTTTTGATATAATTGTCATAAGCGGCTTTTCCGACCTCTTCAGATTCTACAAGCCCCCACTCTACCAATTTCGGATCCAGGAGAAAATAAAGGCCGACCAGGTCAGCTCTGGCCTCTTCCAGTGCGGAAGAATAATTCTTAAGCGTTTCGGCGGGAGTCGCTACCCCATCTTCAAGTTTACCCGAAGCATGGCCAATAACTTCGTGCAGAGCCGTCAGCATCTTAGATCCGATTTCGCCATGCTTTTTAGCTCGTTCAATCTCTTCTTCATCGTGCGCAAATTCATTCAGCAATCCGGCCCCTCTGGTCTTATTATATCCTTCGACAATATTTCCAAGGCTTATGGACTTGGAGCCAAATTTAGCTCTAATCCAGTTGGCATTAGGTAGATTTACACCAATGGGCGTCGATGGAGAAGCATCGCCGGCCTCACCAGCTACATTGACAAAATAATAGGATATTCCGACAACATTATCTTTTTTATGTTCTTCGGCCGTAGGAGAATTTTCTTCAAACCACTGGGCATTTTCGGAAAGAACCTTCATCTTTTCAGAAACTTCGAAGTCTTTAATCTCTACAATTGTTTCATAAGAACCTTTCAGACCTAGCGGATCATTATATACTTCAATAAAAGAATTAATATAGTCAATTGCTCCCTCCGTAGCCTGAACCCAGGCGATACTATAGCGGTCAAAGGCTTCGAGATCGCCTGTTTTGTAGTATTCGATCAATTGCTGAATCGCGTTTGCTTGAGCTTCATTTTCTGCAACCTCGACTGCTTTTTCTAACCATCCAACAATTTCCGTAATAGCAGGACCATACATACCTCCTACTTTCCAGACTTTCTCCTCTAGTTCTCCATTTTCGTTGCGAACCAACTTAGAATTCAATCCCATGGAAATTTTAGGATTTTCCAGGTTAGCTTTTTTATTTTTATAGAAAGCGTCTGCTTCTTCGAAAGTGATATCCGGATCGTAAAAATTCACGGCGGAATGGAGAACGATATCTTTTTCGGGATTCAGCTCGATTTTTTTAGGATCTTTGGCCGGATCGAACATGATATCGATCACTGCGGCATCAAGCTCCGCTATAGCAGGCTGGCATTTCCAATCACTACCTTTTAAAAAATAAAGGTAAAAATTTTTTTTGTCTGTCCGGCAAATCAGCCTACAATCATGCTTTCCAGAATATCGCCAACGAAATAAGATACGCCGGCGGCGATAGCTCCCAGCAACCAGGTTTCCAGGATTCCCTTCCAGGTGGTAGTTTCGGTCACGTAAGTTTTTAAAAATCCGATCCCAATAAATCCGATAGAAGTCAGGATGCAAGACCAGAGAAAAAGATCGCCGGAAAATTCCGCCAAAAAATCCCAAACATAAACGGTTAAGGGGATGATCCCGATGAGGATAAAAGAGAGGTAGGTGACAGCGCCTATTTTCCATGCAGACCGGGGTTCTTTAATCATTTCAAGCTCTTCTTTCATCATGACGTCTACCCATCGATCTTTATTGGAGGTGATAACTTCCACGACTTGTTCCAGCAGTTCTCCTTCAAAGCCTTTTTCCCGGTAAATCTCCCGAACTTCCTCTTTTTCCTTTTCCGGAAGGTTGTCGACTTCCCAATATTCCACCGCCTGGTGTTTTTCGTAATTATGCTTTTGGGATTGGGTGGACAGGTATGCTCCGACAGACATAGCAAACCCGTCAGCCAACAAGTTAGCAAAACCAAGAATGATAATGACAGAACTTTCAAGGCCGGCCCCTACAGATCCGGACACAACAGCGAAAGTAGTAACTGATCCGTCAATTCCTCCATATACGAATTCGCCTAAATAACTTTGGTAACGGCTGAGCAAGGAGCGGTTACTGTGGAGTTGTTGTTCGTCGTGCATCATTTAATATAAGTAGTAAGGCAAAAAAATTGGTAGAAAAAATCTTTTTGAGTTCGGTCATTATTTCCTGCGTTCATTCCAGGTATTCAAT
>CAZHOV010000185.1:0-11280 GCA_964534315.1 uncultured Saprospiraceae bacterium
CGGTATAATTCATGTTTTTTTCTTTTTTTGCTTAGTTTTCAAAAGGTTTAGTAAAGGACGCAGCATTTACTATCATGAAGGCAACGTCCTTCATTGAAAGCACTTTTTTGAATCGAAAACGACACCTTTTGATCTATTTTTTAAAGGGAATGCTGTTAATTTTTTTGAAATTAACAGCATTCCCTTTAAAGATACCTGAAAAGGGCTGTAGCTTTTAAGCTTGATGATAGTGAATGCGGATATTTTCCTAAAAAGAGAAGTCATTAACTATAAGCCCGTTGATTCTTAGCTAAAAATGCCCCATGAGGCATCTCGATCCCGCATTTAAGATAATGCGGGACGGGATGCCTCATGTATTATTGAAGGATTTTTGATTTTACAATTTGAATTTAGCCAACTCTTTTCCCGTCTTATTATCGTGTGCATGAACCGTACAAACCAAGCAAGAGTCAAATGAACGAGCCACCATTCCCACTTCTACAGGATCATGAGGATCTTCTATTTCCGTTCCTTCAAGTGCAGCTTCAATTGGTCCTGCTTTATCTTCACTATCATTAGGTCCAACGTTCCAGGTAGTAGGAGTGACCATTTGGTAATTCTCAATCACACCATCTTTAATTTTAATCCAATGTGCTAAAGCCCCTCTGGCAGCTTCTGTTGCTCCCCATCCAATTCCATCTCGTTCCGTTGGTTTGATATGGAATTCATCATCCAAACGAACCTGACTCAGCCAATCATTAATCATCGTGAACAGTCGAGGCGCTTCGTGCATACGAGCTAACACCCTGGTAAATACTGATGGTCCCATTTTTTCAATAATATCTCCAAAAAGTGGATCTTGAATTTGATGGGCTGCATTAGCTGGATTAGCATTCATGATTACCCGAGCCAATGGACCGGCTTCAGCTGCAAACCCCTTAAATCTGGGAGCTTTGGACCAACTGTACTTGCCATTAAAATCAGAGTTTTCTAGCGATCTTGAATCCGTGGAAGCCATCGGCGCCGGTTGATCGAATGGGTGCAAAGCATCTGCCTGATTCACATACCAAGCATGCTTGACGTGTTCCTGAACTTGCATATGATCAGCTGGATAGTACTTTCCACTATCCCAGAAACCGGCAGAACTAATCGTTGCGGCATTTCGGCTTTCAATAGTTGGTTTATTGTATAGGTCCTTATGTAAGTACGTACCCCACGCTAGGAATTTACCTACACCTTGTCCAAATTTATCTAACCCAAATTCAATACCTGCTCGAAGAAATAGTCCTAAATCACTATTGTAGTGCGACTCATTTTCGTTCAGCCATTCCATCATGTCCTCCCAAGATTTAATTTGCAAATATCTTTCGATAGAACATCCTAGCCAAACAGGTTCTAACCAATCGTTGCGGAATTGATTCATTATAGCATGAGCACGAGTAATATCTTTGAGGGTAGGTGCACACATCACACCACCAGGTACCATATAGCTAGAGTGCGGCCATTGTCCTCCGAAAATGGAATATACTTCTACAGGGCGCCCGGAAGCGGTAACACCAATTTGGAAAGAAGTACCTACGTAAGCCGCCCAACGTTTTACCACCTCCTGATACAATGGTTTATTTGCAAATTTTTTATTCGCCATATCTGTAGCGAAAATTGCATAAAACCACCTGGGAATACTTTGAGCAGTTTCAGTTGCTTGCCCTATTGCCCGGAGCAGCAAGGCATTTGGCGGAAGCGTCGTTTGCCAAGCTACATCCAAAGCGGAAGAAGCACAGTACAAGTGAGATCCACCACAAATACCACAGGCTCTCGGAGTAACGATAAGACCAGACTGAGGATCTTTTCCTTGCAATATTTTTTCGAAACCACGAAACATAGCTGCTTGAGTATGCGCTCTGGTCACTACTCCGTTTTCCATATAAACTTTAACATCCAGATCTCCTTCTACTCGTCCAACTGGAGATATATTGAGTTCTTTTTTTATCGACATTTTTGATTGATTTTTAATTTTATAAAATTACTTAGAGTTACCATAATCCTTAGCCGAATCCGGTGAACCAAGTACTTTTCCGACTCCAGCTTTGAACCAATAGAATAATTTAGGTTCACCGGGAGGTGTTTCCTGAGGAAGGAATCCTAAGTACTTCATCGTTTTGAAAACACTTCCTTTTTTCAAATCATGGTGTGGAAAACCGGGTTCAGTACAACCCAGACAAGGGTGATTAACACGAGTTTTACTAGAATGCCTATTCCACAAGATTCGATTACAACTTGCTCGTGTCATTGGTCCTCTACAACCCACTTCATAAAATAAGCAACCTCCTCTTTTTCCAAAATTACCGTCAACTTTTTCACTAAAAGCAACTGCATTAGGACATCCGTTTTGTACAAAATCGGTAAAGAAGGTTTTCGGACGGTGATATTCATCTATCAAAACATCTCCAATTCGACCTGTAGAAATAGCTACCAAAATCTGGGTAATCCAATCAGGGTGAGCAGGACATCCAGGAATATTAATAACCGGCAAACCTCCTTTGGAAACAAAGTCTGCTCCGAGGAATCCGCCTTTTTCTTTTTTATGAAATTGAAACCCTGTTGACTCACTTGGATTGGGTGGTACAGCAGGGATACCTCCCCAGGTAGCACAATCTCCAATTGCAACGACAAAGTCAGCAACAGCTGATAATTCTCTAATCCAGTCTTGCATAGGTCTGTCAGCAAAGTAATTCATTTTGCCCGTTCCGTTAGGACCCTGTACAACAGAACCTTCAAAGACGAAAATATCCAATTTGGTTTTGCCGGAAAGACAATCATTCATTAGTTCACTAACCTGATGTCCAATTTCTAGTCCAATTGTTGGATGCCATAAAATATTGATTCCAAAATCAACGATAAGTTCTACCACGGTAGGTTCTTCTGCGTTGAGGAAAGACATAGTGTTTCCACTACATGCGCCTCCTTGTAGCCATAATACATTTGCCATAATAAACAGGAGTTTTCGTTATTCTAAAAAAATTGAGTTGCAGATTGCAACATAAATTCTATCTTCATTTAAAATAGAATGATCAAATATAGTATAAT
Source organism: uncultured Saprospiraceae bacterium (assembly GCA_964534315.1). Lineage (GTDB taxonomy): Bacteria > Bacteroidota > Bacteroidia > Chitinophagales > Saprospiraceae > CAZHOV01. The sequence continues at coordinate 3,067 of CAZHOV010000185.1, forward strand.
TAGAAAATATTTTCTAATTTTTTAGAAAGTATTTTCTAATTATTTAGAAAAAGATTTCTAATTAATAGAAAACAGGGCCTAATGCGGATTGATTCTAAATAACAAACAAAACAATATTGGCATTCAATACGCCATAGTGTTTCAGTGTTATCACATTGTATTTTTTTCTTGGAAGTTTTAGGGTGCTTTTTATTGGAAAGAGCTTTTCTTAATCCTGATTTGAAGGAATACATTTCTTCCTATGGGAGCTTTTTCAGGGAAATAGTCTAAATATTTTACGGTTTTTAAAAAGGTTTCCCTTCTTCGAATCACGATGAGGGAATCCTGGTTCTGTGGCAACCTAAAACCGGATGGTTTGCGCTGGTCTTACTCATCGCATTTATATGCGTCAGCGGATAATTCCATTGGTCCTAGTTTTTGGAAGATTGTTGTAATAATGGACGGATCAACTGCTCAAATTCAGCAACTCCCTGTTCTGTAAAATATGGATACACTTGATTCCACACCATTTCCTTAAATTGGATTACATCCATTGATTTATCTATTCCTCTGGCAAGATTTTGCGGCACCCAAAATGTTATTAAAACCCAAATAGCAGTTGCCACGCTATTGTAAACACCTGGCCGGGGTTCCTCAAAAATGAGCCCACGATTTTGATTGAAGTCAAATCGCTTACGAATCTGGCTTATCATTTTTGAAATATGGAGTTGTCGTTTGGAGCGTATATCAGGATAGTGTCTTTCAATCTCTAATAAGTCGAGGAAATAAAAGGGGTATTTTTTAAGAAAGGAAAAGTATTTTGTGAGTTGGTTATCAAAATCAATTAGGTTTGGAAAAATTCGATACGTAGAAAGTATTTCAGCCGCTTGTAAATACAATTCATCATTTACAGCTTCAATAATAGCTTCTTTATTACGAAAATGATAAGCCAGATTTCCGGGGCTGATACCTATTTCCTTTGCAATTTGCTGAAGACGCACATTTGCCATCCCGTTCTCATTAAATAACCGAATGGAAGTATTTAATATTTTCTGTTTGGTATTTAAGTCTGCCATTATTTACAGGATTATCGTTGGATTTCAATTTTGATAGCTTTAACTTGAACAAAGCCCAAAGTGGTCTAAGTTGACTTTTAAAGTCCCTCGTTGATCTTTTGCAGCCAGTCGTCTCATGTACAAGGCACTCATTTCTGCCTTGTCTTTGCAAGTGTATCGAGATATGACTCGCTTAATCAGTTTTTGTGGCTCAAGATAATGCGCAAACACCAAATGGATTTCCCACATGCCATTCCTTTTTACAATGTTTTCAATCACAGCAGTATCCCTTAACCACCAATCATCTGAGAGAAAATCCATGTCCATTTGAGATCCTGGTTTCTCAATGAAATGCTGGTTATTGAGCAAGTCGAGGAGTTCCTCGTAGGCATTATTGTCAAGGTTGAAGCTATCCATTAAAACAATTATTAGAAAACTATACCTAATTTTTTGAAATACAAATCTACTGAATTTAAAGGAGGATTAAAAGAAAAAATTGTAGGGCATCTGTAGCATTTGCTCGTATTCTCGCATCCCCATGTCCGTAAAGTAGGGAATCAACAGGTTCCAGACAGCTTTTCTGAAAGCTTGTCCCTCCAGCTTTTGATGGGTTCTTACAGCTTGTTGGATCAACCAAAAATCCATTGTCATCCAGATTTGTAATGCCAACTGATCGAAAACGCCTTCCATGGGTTCTTTTACCAATGCTCCTCTGGAGACATTGAAATCGAGAATAACCTTTAATTGATTGACTTGTGAACGGATATGCTGTTGATGGGGCTCGCCAACCAAAGGGTAAGCTCGAACTATTTCGAGGGTATCCTGATAAAAGAAGATGTATTCCTTTTGTAACTGGAAGGTGTGATGGATGAGTCGGTCAATGTTATCAAAGAGCGGTACAATACGGTATTCGGCTAGAAGTTGCTGTTGCTTTTTAGTCAAAGCTTCGTATAAAGCGGATAAAATGGCCTCCTTATTATTATAGTGATAAGCTAAGTTACCTACACTCACTACTGCCTCATCGGCGATGTGTTGTAGGCGGACGTTAACCATCCCTTCCTGGTTAAAAAGCTTAAGCGCTGCAGTTAATATTTTTTCTTTATTTTTTGCCATAAGACGTCTATACCTCAAAAATAACACAACTTGGTTATAACCAATGGCTATTTCGGATTTTTTAATCTTTATAACTTCATCGCTTCTATTTCCTTTTCATCATCCGCCCTTGCTGCATAATGATCAATAGTAGTAAAATTTTCATAGTCGGGCAAGTGACTTACCGTGTTCTTGTCAGCACCCTTATTTAGAGCCAAGGTGGCACTGGAGTGGCGAGCCGATTTCAAACCTACTCGTGTTTTTTTATTTGAAAAAGTGGTATGTTTTTAATTTATATTCTTGATGTATTACGTTCATCGTAGCATCAAGAGAATCTATAAAGCCAATGAAGGAAAACGAGCTCGAAACTTGGCGTATAGTTGCCATCGATGTTGAAAAAGAGAAACTTATTGTTAACCGATACATTCATGGCCTAGAGAAAGAACTTACAAAAATTTGGAAGGGGTGGGACGTTCAGGTTGGAAATTTCGGTTACATCCAAATCTTAAATCAAATGGGACTGGAAACTTCTGAACTTGAAATGGACAACATTGAAATAAATGAATTTATTAATGAATTGCTAAATGTTGAAGACAATTTCGATCCTGGTATCATTGCGTCAGCATTAATTAAAGTAGGAAAAAAAGTACAATTCAGCTCCAACTTCTTTGAAGATATTAAACCCAACAAAAAAAATAATTGAAAAAGGATTAAGATTATTTTTTCACCCCTGATCCACACCCACTAACCACCCCTCCCCAGCAAACAACTGCTCCACATCCCGTTTAAAACGTACCGTATCAAAGTCCTTCACGCCAACGTCCTCATATCGGTTAATCCGGTCCACAAATGAGGCGGCCACCATTTTGGGAACGTCCTCTATTGGAGCCTCTTCGACCTCCTTATAATCAAGTTTAGCGTTGATATAAAGCTCTTTCTTGCGTGGTTTGTATTCGATCCCAGCTTCGTGGATTTTGTTCGTTGGACGGACCGCTATCGCCACGAAACGGATCGCTTGGATACCCGTACCGTAATCCGACAAGTCGATATGTTCGTTGAGCGTTAACTGTATCGGATGAACGGTAAACGACTTTTCGGCTAGTTCGTGCCAGAAGATCGCACCAAGCCAGATAGGAGGTTTATATTCTATTTTATCGCTCATATTAATCGTCACGTTTATTGCCCGGAGGACGGATTAAAGGTTTTTTTCGTTTTAGATTCTCGGGTAGTAGCGGGTAGTGATATATCTTTTGTTTCTCTTCTTTAAGACATTCTTGTAACGTCCCTTGGAACTGCGCCAAGTAAACTAAATTGGAGTACGGTAGTCCGTCCCGGTAACGTCCATCCTGTCCTTTCCTCGTCACGCCATAACGCCAAACTTCACCCGCGGTTAGAAAAATCTCCGTCTTGTCAACGCAACTGTAGCAGGGAAACGTTCCGGGGATACGTACCATTAACACGTATTGTTCCGCATCGTCTAGTTCTTGTAACTCTCGTTCAAACTTTTCTTTACGCCACGGAGCCAGTTCCGGTTTATCTCCCTTCCAAATTATCATGTAGGACGCTGCCTACATGATAATAGTGAAGGAAATTGTCCTTCATAATAAAAAATCTTTGGAAGACATCCAAATGGCGAGACTACCAGTAGCGATGATGAGGAATAGCAGTGGTGAAAAACCAGGGCGTTTGGTTTCAGTCACTCGAGTATCTGTATCATTGAGGGGCTCTTTGATGAATCCAAGCATACCGAATTTTTTTAAGGTAATGGTGCGCTGCACCATAAATCAAATAGGCTGATTTAATACTACCAAGATATTGGTGCGCTGCACCAAGTCTATAATACAAAACAACAAATTGACAAACAGTAGCTAAGTCTGCTTTTGTCAAGTTCTAAAGGTGTCAGAAAGAAATATGGAATAAGTATGATTGGAGTAACTGTCAGTAAATATAAGAATTTTTGGAATAAAGTAAAATAGATAACTTCATCCCCTCCTAATACCTCCGCCGCCCCGTATACTCCATCGCCTCTCCCTTGCCAAAGCCATAACTGAAGCCAAGGGTGACAAAACGGCCGCGCAGACCAAAACTGTACAGGTAGAAGTCGTCTTGTAGGATCTCGGTCTCGCGGATGCGGGAGGCAAAGATATCCCGGACACTAAAACTCACGACACCCCGGCCACCCATCAGCTTCTTCCGCAACCCCAGATCAGCGAATAAAAAGCCGGAGACCTCACCCTGAATGGTTTGGACCCCAGACTGGTATTGACCGGTTACCTCAAAGTCGATCTCGGCAGGTAATTTGACCTTGGTGGTTAACTCGGACGACCATTGACTCGCAGAGAAATCAAAAGAGGTGGCCTCAAAGGTGCCCCGACGACTGAAATAGTTATAGTTGAAATCACTATTTAAGGTCAACCATTTGACGGGGGTATATTTGGCGTTGAATTCTATGCCCGTTGTGTTGTTGGTCCCCACATTGATAGGACTAAAGGTATTCACGTTGTTCTCAAAAACAGACACCCGCTCGATCACCTCTGTTGTGTACCGGTGGTATACGCCAAAATTTAACGATAACTTGTCTAGAATATAAATGCTGTTGACCTCATAAGAATCGGTAAATTCGGGCAGCAAATCCGGATTCCCGGTGCGGATGGAAAAGTTGTTCCGGATATTGAAAAATGGATTTAAATCCCAAAGCCGGGGCCGGCGTATTCTTCTGGAATAGCCGGCTTGTACGGATAGCTTTTCGGTCAGTTTGTAGGAAGTGTGCAGAGTAGGGAAGAGGTTGGTGAAGTTCTGCTGGTTTTCTTCACTGGTATTGCGCAAAAAGGTGGTCAGATCGGTATTTTCTACTCTTAATCCCGCTTTCACACCAAATTTTTTACCCTCATAAGCTGCAGTTCCATAGACACCCAGCACTTTTTGATTGTAGTCAAATATATTGGTAAAGCCTTCATTGACCTGCCACTCGCCATTGATCAGATCGGAGACAGCGTAGTCATTGCTAACATCGTTGATAACGTATTGTCCACCTGTTTCGATGGTGAACTGATCGGAAAACGGATGGGTGTAATCCACCATAAACGTATACCTTGCTTCGCTGAAATTGGTGGCCGTCCGCTGAAAGGTATTTTGGTCGGTCCCGTCAATCCATACATTTTCAAATTCGGAATTGAGGTCCTTACCGAAAAAATTACCCAGAGCGCTGAAAAGTAAGGTATGGTCTTCGTTATCTGGAAAATCTTTTTTGTATTGTAACTCGTATTGCCACTTTGGATTCGTCGCTTCGGTTACTTCGGTCCGGTACCATTCAGATACGACAGAACCTTCCTGATCAAGGCGGGAAAAGTTGGTGTTGGACGGTTGATCTTCAATTTCGTAGGCAAAGCTTCCGGATAGGGTCACAACGTTGTAATCATTGATGTAATAGTCTGTTCCCAAAACGATATTGTAAAACTGTTCATTTCGAAACTCCTTGCCATCGCTGACAATAGAGGTGCCATTGACAAGATCGGTATTGATATTTTCTGTTATCCTGGGCAACTCCCGGTAACCGACTCCCGCCTGACTGAACAGATTGAATTTCTCGGTGCGCCTATTCAAACTTAAACCCACGCTATGGTTGTGCGGAACGCCGGTATTCAAACTAACCGATCCATTAATGCCTTTTCGTTCTTCTTTCTTGATGACGATATTGATGATCCCGGAGGTGCCTTCTGCTTCATATTTGGCAGAAGGGTTGGTGATCACTTCTACTTTTTCGATCATTTCTGCTGTGATGGTTCCCAGGGCATTGCCTTCGTCAGTCGCCAGTACAGAAGGCTTTCCGTTAATGAGGATCTGCACGCCTGTGCTTCCTCGCAAGCTTATTTCTCCTTCAATATTGACGTTGACAGACGGAACGTTATTCAACACGTCAAGGGCACTTGCTCCAGTACTGCTTAAGTCTTGTCCGACATTAAAAACACGTTTGTCGAGTCTGAATTCGGTTTGTGATTTTTCGGCTCTAACGCTTATCTCCTCCAGGGTTTGACTATCTTCCATCAAATTGATGACTCCAAGGTCTGCTACTCCGTTGTTGACGGAGATATCCGAAATCCTTTTCGTCTGGAAGCCCATGAAGCTGATCTCCAGATAGACCTTAGCTGTGTTGGACCGTATCTCAAAGGTGCCATCTGCGGCTGTTGTAGTACCTGTAATGACCTGCTCGTCCGCACTGTTGGCGATCATGATGGTAGCAAATTCTACCGGTTGCTGGCTATCATTTTCCAGTACCTGCCCGCTTATGACGATACCTCCGTTTTGAGCTGATAAATAAAAGGAGCTCGTAAACAGGAGTCCAAGGATCAGGAGGATGGAGTAGGTGTTCTTCATGCTAGGCAAATTTTTTCAACACAACAGATTTTTCATCAAATTGCTCACAAAGAAACGGACTTTTTAGAAAAGAATGGTTGGAAAAATTCATGAAAGAGAGGAGGAGTGATAGCTTGATTTTTATATTGAGGTGCGCTGCACCAATGGTGCTATGTGATTAACCTATACTAAAAAGATTTTGGTGCGCTGCACCAATCTTTGAATGTTACGGAGTTGACTCGCCCATGCATGAGCCTCATCGTGCTATTGGTGACGAAAGGGTCGACTTGTGAGGAGTTTCTCCGGACCGTTTATGTAGGAGAGGGGTAACTATTCAGCATAACCTGGAAATTACCTTTTCTGCCTTTGTTCGCCCCGCCTCTGAAGGGTGCAAAGGCAGAAAAGGCGCTGGCTCCCTTCAGGGCCGGGGCAAAACAGGGCGTTTTCTGCCGGTTCTTTCGTTGGTGCTGAACAGTTACGGAAAGGGCGAAAAAATGGCCATGGTGGCTTTGATTACATATTTGCTCCAGGGGAGCAACATATTGGTAGTATTCATCCAGCTCCAATTTGTGAATGCTCCGGAGGAGCTTAATATTTTTTTAGGTAAAGCCCTTCAGATTCAATCTACCATTATGAAAATATTAAATTTCTACCTCTGGCATTAAAGGTGTTTTGAGCCACCTTCGTTTTTTATTACGCAAGCGCTTCTGTCTCAGTAGCTGCATGGAAAATATTTCCAATAGCTCCTAGACTTTTCAATTCCTGGCAGCTTTCTGTAATGCTTTAAGTTGCTCAAACAATTTGAGTTCTTCCGGATTCAGATGTTTAGGGATAGCAATGTCGAGCTTAACCAACAAATTGCCTTGAGTTGAGGGCTTTTTGTAGTTAGGCAACCCTTTTCCTTTTAGCCGAAGGGTGTCTCCCGGCTGGCTACCTTTGGGCACGGTTAGTTGTACATTTCCCGAAAGGGTAGGAACGGTTATTTTTCCTCCGAGCACGGCAGTATATAGATCTACATTCGCTTCATGGATCAGATCATCGCCTCTCCGCTGAAAACGATGATCAGGAGTAAGCTTCAACACAATATACAGATCACCTGCGGGTCCGCCGTTGACGCCCGGTTGTCCTTTGCCCGGGATTCGGAGTTTTAATCCGTCATAGGCGCCGGGTTTTATGGTGATACGCAGTTTTTTCCCTCCAAGTTTGAAGGTTCGCTTACTGCCCTGGTAGGCCTCCAATGAGGTGACGGGCAATTCAGCTTCAATATCCTGCCCCTTAAAGCCCCGCTGCTGCCGGGTGCTGCGGCGACCGCGCCCAAAAGTATCTCCGCCGAAGAAACGCTCAAAGAAACTGGAAAATCCACTATCTCCGAATCCTTCTCCACCGAAGAAGTCGGAAGGGTCGCCTTCGAAATAGAAGGTCTGACCACCGGGACCGCCCCCGCCTGCATATTGTTGCCAGTTGCCGCCGCCTTGCTGGTAGGCTTCCCAATTGGCACCTAAGGTGTCATATTTTTTGCGCTTTTCCGGATCGCTAAGCACTTCGTTAGCTTCGTTAATCTCTTTAAATTTCTGCTCTGCTTCTTTGTTGTCCGGGTTTCTGTCCGGGTGGTATTTCGCTGCCAGCTTTCGAAAAGCTTTTTTTATCTCCTGCTGCGAGGCGTCTTTGCCGACGCCCAGTATTTTATAACTGATCTTTCGCAAGCGAAAGATTTGTAAAATTGCAAAATATTATT
>CAZHOV010000186.1:0-11232 GCA_964534315.1 uncultured Saprospiraceae bacterium
AATCCATTTACTGTAGTTAAACAAGTTAAATTGCTTGCGATTAGGGTAGGGCTGTTATTGCTAGGGATCCTGATGGTTCCGGTAAGTCCGTCTTCTCAAATAGAAGAACTTCCCATGCATTTTCCTAAAAATATCATCTTGCTGATCGGTGATGGTATGGGACTCACCCAGATTAGCGCGGTTATGTATAACAAAAAGAAACCATCCGTTTTCGAGCGTTTTCCGGTGGTCGGCCTTCAGAAAACCCACGCCGCTGATCATCTGATTACAGATTCAGCAGCAGGGTCAACGGCTATGGCCTGCGGGATAAAGACCAATTGCCTGATGCTGGGTAAAAGTCAGGATAGTATTTCTGCACCAAGCATAATAGAAACCTTAAAAGCCAAAGGGTTTGCCGCGGGCATTCTTACCACTGCAAGCGTCACTGATGCTACTACCGCTGCCTTTTACGCCCATCAAAACAATCGCTATTACAGGGAGGAAATAGCCGAGGATTTGCTAGATTCGGACATCGATTTTGTTATTGGCGGAGGGAAAAAGTATTTTTCCCGAAGATATAAAGATGACCGGGATTTAATTGGGGAGCTAAAACAAAAAGGCTATTGGGTCAGTGACTATTACTATAAAAATATCAATTCCATTCCGAGATCGGGGAAAAGAAAGGTGGCGTACTTTGCGGCTGATAGCGATCCGGTTTCCAGAAGTATGGGAAGATACTACTTTTCATTTGGTTGCAAACTGGGGCCCGTTTTCTTGAAAAAGAGAAGTGATAAAGGATTTTTCATGGTCGCCGAAGGCGCTCAAATCGATTGGTTTGGTCACGCGAACAAGGGAGAGGCGTTGCTTTCAGAGCTGCAAGATTTCGAAAAAGGGGTAGAGGAGGCCCTTGATTTTGCGATGAAAGACCAGGAAACCCTGGTAATCGTCACCGGAGATCACGAAACAGGAGGGTTAGCCATCAATTACGGATCAAAAGTGGGCAAGCTGGATTTGCAATTTACGACCAACCGGCATACCGGGTCTATGGTCCCTGTATTAGCGTTCGGTCCCATGGCGATGTTGTTTTCCGGGACTTATGACAACACGGCTATTCACGCTAAAATGCTACTTGCGCTGGGGCTTTAGGCATCATCATCGGAGCTGCCATTGAGGCCGATTTCTTTTCCTTTTTCAATCATAAAATCATAGGCAGCCTCAAAATTATTTGGAATCTCGCCTTCAAGAATGGCTTCCCTTATGGCAGTTTTGATAATACCTACTTCTCTAGACGGAGGTATGTTGAATGTATTCATGATAGTTTCACCTGAAATGGGGGACTGCCAATTGCGAAGTTTATCCTTTTCTTCCACTTCCTTTAGCTTTTCGCGGACCATTTCATAGTTTTTCAGATAACGTTTGACTTTTTTGGGATTCTTGGAAGTAATATCCGCCTCACAGAGGAGCATGAGGTCATCGATATCGTCACCGGCTTCATAAAGGAGCCGGCGAATAGCAGAATCTGTGATGTTTTCTTCAGTCAGACTGATAGGCCGTAGGTGGAGCCGGACCAGTTTCTGAACGTATTTCATTTTATGGTCCAGGGGGAGTCGTAGTCTTCGAAATATTCGCGGAACCATGGCAGCGCCGAGCGCATCATGTCCGTGAAAGGTCCAGCCTTGTTCGGGATCAAATCGCTTCGTTGGCGGTTTGGCTATATCGTGTAAAATAGCAGCCCATCTCAACCAGTAGTTATCAGTTTGATTACATACATTATCAACTACCTGCAGGGTATGGTAAAAATTATCTTTATGGCCTATTCCATTACGGATTTCGACGCCCTGAAGCGCGGCCATCTCTGGAAAAAACTGTCTTAATAGTCCGGTATCAAAAAGCAATTTGAACCCCACGGAAGGCCGAGGCGTTTTGATGATCTTTTCCAATTCTATCGAAATCCGCTCTTTAGAGATAATATGAATGCGATTCCGGTATTTTTTGATGGCCTCGTAGGTTTTATCTTCGATAAAAAAGCCCAGTTGATTGGCGAAGCGGATAGCCCGCATCATGCGCAAGGGATCGTCCGAAAACGTTTTTCCCGGCTCTAGCGGCGTTTTGATGACTTTATTTTCGAGGTCTTGTAGTCCTTCGAAAGGGTCGATGATCTGACCATAGTCTTCTCTGTTCAGGCTTACGGCGAGGGCATTGATCGTAAAATCCCGACGATTTTGATCATCTTCGAGGGAGCCTTCTTCGATGGTTGGTTTTCGGGAGTCGTGGCGGTAAGATTCTTTTCGGGCGCCCACAAATTCGATTTCCAGGTCGCCGTGCCGCAGCATAGCCGTTCCGAATCTTCTGTAGACAACCACTCTCGGGATAGGTTTAAGGGTCTTAGCAAATACTTGGGCAAGTTTAATGCCGCTGCCAACGCAGACGATATCCATGTCTTTGGAGGGGCGTCCAAGCAAACGATCTCTGACGTACCCCCCGACTGCATATGCCGGAAAGCCCAATTTTTCGGCAGCCTGGCCGATCAATTCAAAAATTTCACGTTCGTTCGGCTTGATATCAAAAACCAACATACGACTTTGAGGGCAGTTAGGAATTAAAGATGATTAACTTGCCATCGCTTTTGGGGCGACAGCATTCGCACTGTAATGTTCTTCAATTTGGTTCAATACATCAAATAGGGGATCAGGTTCCAGGTAAGTTACTAATTTTGAACGAAAAGCTTTTATTCCCGGCAGTCCTCTGAAATAATTTCCATAATGACGGCGCATTTCGAGTATCCCCAACCTTTCTCCTTTCCACTCGATAGAATGGGAAAGGTGCTTTTTAGCGGCTTCGACCCGTTCATGGAGGGTTGGGGGGGGCAGTAGCTCGCCCGTTTTGAAATAATGCTTTATTTCCCGGAATATCCAAGGGTTACCGATGCTGGCCCTTCCGATCATGATACCGTCTACTCCGTAGCGATTTCGATATTCCTCTGCTTTTTGGGGTGAATCAATATCTCCATTTCCAAAAATCGGGATATGGATGCGCGGGTTTTCCTTGATCTTTCCGATTAGAGTCCAGTCTGCCTCTCCCTTATACATTTGTTTTCGAGTACGACCATGGATAGAAAGCGCCTTAATCCCTACATCTTGCAAGCGTTCGGCTACTTCTTCAATATATTTCGATTGGTCATCCCATCCCAACCTGGTTTTTACGGTAACAGGAAGATTGGTAGATTTGACGATGGCGTCGGTCAATTCCACCATGCGGGGGATATCTTGAAGGATACCTGCACCTGCCATTTTACAAACCACTTTTTTGACGGGGCATCCATAATTTATGTCCAGGACTTCAGGTTGTGCCTCTTCAACAATTTCGGCGGCTCGGCGCATGGAGTTAATCTCTGCTCCGAAGATCTGGATACCGATAGGTCTTTCCTCTTCGTAGATGTCCAGCTTTTGAACCGACTTACGGGCGTCGCGAATTAATCCTTCAACCGAAATGAATTCGGTATACATCATATCACACCCCTGCTCTTTGCACAGCGCTCTAAAAGGCGGATCGCTTACATCTTCCATAGGAGCGAGCAAAAGCGGGAACTTCCCAATCTCAACATTTCCAATTTTTACCATATGCGCTTAATAATTTTCAGATCGCAAAAATAAGAGGTTATTAGCAATAAAAAAAGGGAAGGCTGAATTAGTCAACCTCAACTTTGTAAAAAATAAAAAGATTCTTTCCGTTCAAAATTTAGATAGAATAAAATAATTATTTACTTTTCGGCGCTTTTTACAACCCTATTCACTCAATGTTCTGGTAATTTATTGATACATGCTAACGGGAATAGTTATTTGCTTTATTGTGGGATACTTATTGATCGTTTTTGAACACCCACTTCGACTGGATAAGACGGTACCTGCTCTGGTAATGGGCGCCCTTTGCTGGGCCCTGATTTCTATTGGTCATCTAGATGTGGTAGGCCATGAACACCATGTAGCTGACTTAGAGGAGGTTCTCCTGCACCATATTGGAAAGGTAGCTGAAATTTTATTTTTCCTGATCGGTGCGATGACCATTGTAGAGTTAATTGACCTGCATCGCGGATTCGGGGTGATCACCAACCGGATTAAAACCACCAAAAAAAGTTCGATGCTTTGGTTGATTAGCATCTTGGCTTTTTTCCTTTCCGCCACGCTAGACAACCTGGCCTCTACCATTGTTTTGGTATCTTTGCTTAGAAGACTTGTTCCAGACAAAAAAGAGCGGATTTGGTTCGTTAGTATGGCTGTTATTGCGGCCAATGCCGGAGGTGCCTGGTCGCCGATTGGCGATGTGACGACTACCATGCTTTGGATCGGGAAAAAGGTTTCTACCTATGGACTTATTCAGACGCTCGTCATTCCTTCTATCGTATGTTTGGTAGTTCCTGTTTTTATTGCTTCCCTTACGAAAAACTTCAAAGGAAATATCACTACGCTTCCAAATAGAAATCTTCGCAATAAAAAACAGGAGGAGAAGCTCCTGAGTAGTAAAACCATGCTCTTTGTGAGTATTGGTGCGTTGATCTTTGTACCTGTTTTCAAAACGATTACCCACCTTCCTCCTTATGTCGGCATGATGCTATCGCTTGGTATCGTCTGGCTGGTCTCGGAATATATACACCCGGAAGAAGACTTTACAGAGGAACGTAAACATCTCTATTCGGCTCACACCGCATTGTCGCGGATCGAATTGTCAAGTATTCTGTTCTTTTTGGGGATTCTGGTAGCTGTGGCTGCTTTGGAGTCCGTTGCTGTGATGGGAGCTTCAGGAGAGATGGTTGGATTACTGATGAGTGTGGCGGAAGCCCTGCAGGCAGCTATTCCGAGCCAGGATATTGTAGTCATCATTCTTGGTTTCTTATCTGCTATTATTGATAACGTTCCGTTAGTAGCAGCCTCTATGGGGATGTATGTTCAGGAAATGGATTCAAGGATTTGGCATTTTATTGCCTATTCTGCCGGTACCGGAGGTAGTATGCTAATCATTGGTTCGGCAGCTGGTGTGGCAGCTATGGGCATGGAGCGTATTGATTTTATCTGGTATCTCAAAAATGTTTCTTGGCTTGCCCTGATTGGTTTTTTGGCAGGAGCTGCAGCGTTTATCCTAATGGGGAATTTGGTGTTTTAAGCATAAATCCTCTGACCAACGCACATGGGTAAGGCTTTTCTTTATTAAAGCCAAACCCACCTTGTTTTAAAGGTATTTTTAAGGGAATCAGTAATTACTGGATCCCATCTAATTTTTCGCGAATTTTCAGGAGTTCTTTTTCGGCCTCCGCTAGATCTTTTTCGTATTTGAATTTTACGAGGGCGTCAACTTGAGTGGTCAGCTCTTTTCGGATGAAGTTGATCTTTTCCACCAGTGTTTGCTCCACCTCAATAAGGTTTTTGATCTCTTTTTCGGTCAACGCTTTTCGCTGTTCTGCTATGTCTACCTCTCCCTTTAATGCTTTTGGGTCAACATCTTCCTCCTCAAGCTGATCAATAAAGTATATCACGCCTCTATTTAAATTTCCCAAAGCAACCCGGGCATTTCCGTCTGTTATGGTCCCACTGTATATCTGCTCATCAAGGCTATTCATCTGGGCCTTCAGGGAAATGAAGTCATTAAAATAATAAGAGCTTGATAACAAGTACTTGTCCAGTTTATCAAAGGTCTTACGCAAACCCTTAGGAACTAAAAGTTTGAGCTCTTTTTTTAATTCTTCTATAGTCATCATGAAAAAAGTTTAAATGGCACTTAATAACGTTAAGATGAAGATAATTAAATTAAAATATAATTCCCCATTGCACATTGCACATTCCTCATTGCACATTGAATAAAACTACCCGCTAATCGCCCGCACGATATCATAATCAGTCACAATATGAAAGGCGCCTGCTTTATCCTTGGTGATGACCGCCGGAATTTTCTTATTAATATACCGGCTAAGTTGGCGGCAGGGGGTGTCCATATCTACTATTGGAAATATATCCCCCATGATCTCGCCTATTTTATTTTCGGCATTATTCATTGGGTTTTCCAACAAGTAGCTTAATACGGCACTCTCGGTGATCGAGCCGACGATACTCCCATTTTGCATGACCGGTAATTGGGAGATATCATGTTCTTTCATCAACTTAAACACTGCTCTCACTGTATCCTGTTCTTGCACGGTAACAAAGCGCTTATCTTGTTTCTTCTCGATTACATCCTTGACTTTCAGTTCTTGATCCAGGAATCCCCGTTCGCGCATCCAGTCGTCATTGTAGATCTTTCCGACATAGCGGGTGCCGTGATCATGGATGACCACTACGACAATATCGTCTTCCGTAAGTTGATCCTTCATCTGAAGGACACCTGCGAACGCAGAGCCAGCGGAATAGCCAAGCATGATACCCTCTTCGCGGGCCAGTTTTCGGGCCATGACAGCTCCGTCTTTATCCGTTACCTTTTCAAAATGATCGATAACGGAAAAATCTACATTTTTTGGTAGTATATCTTCACCAATACCTTCTGTAATATATGGATAGATTTCCTTTTCGTCAAACTCTCCTGTTTCGTGGTATTTTTTGAATACGGAGCCATAGGTATCGATCCCCCAAATCTTGATATTTGGATTTTTTTCTTTCAAATACCGTCCCGTACCCGAAATGGTACCTCCTGTTCCTACTCCAACCACCATATGAGTGACTTTACCTTCCGTTTGCTCCCATATTTCCGGACCAGTAGATTCGTAATGGGCGGTACGATTTGATAGATTATCATATTGATTACACCAGTATGAATTTTGAATTTCCTTACTAAGTCGTTCTGCAACAGAGTAGTATGATTTGGGATCATCCGGTTCTACATTGGTAGGACAAACGATCACCTCACTACCGAGGGCTCGTAACAAATCGATCTTCTCTTTTGACTGTTTGTCTGTTGTAGTAAAGATGCATTTATAACCCTTAACACAAGCAGCTATGGCAAGGCCCATACCTGTATTTCCCGAAGTACATTCAATAATAGTCCCTCCAGGCTGAATATCTCCGCGGGCTTCCGCATCTTCCAGCATTTTTAAGGCCATTCTGTCCTTAATGGAATGTCCGGGATTGGTCGTTTCCAGTTTGAGTAATACCAAAGCCGGCACCTCTTTAGTTATCTTGTTAATCTTTATCAAAGGAGTATTTCCTATAATGCCAAGGATGTTGTCGTAGTATTTCATATGTTTAATTTTTAGTAATTTGTCAACTAGATTGACCAAGTAGTCGTTTTGACCTCATTGCTCATTGCACATTCCCCATTCCTCATTGCTCATTGCACATTGCACATTGCACATTGCACATCACTTATAATGATGCAAGTTTACAAAAAATCGCGGATCTTTAGCACCTAAAAATCGTGCGGCGGAAGGGGATAATACCACAATAACTTCATTAGAATAAACTTTAGGGGGAATTTTACCGATTACCCGTACATATATTGTTCTTTTCATCCATGGATTAGAGACCTGGATGATGGAGTTGAGTGGCGCACTTCTATGCAGGGCATAAAGATCTGTCTGCTCTTCGGAGGTATGTTCCCAGCAAGCGACCCCTTTTTGCTCCAGCAACTTTTTATGTTGTTGCTCCATGAAAATTTTTCGGAAGGTTTCGCTTCTTTTTGCAATTGGGCCACCGACCACGGTTCTGTAATCTGTGGGTACGCCTTCAACACTCATCCATCCCATATGAAGCAATTGGCCAACAGATAATATGTCGCTTTCCAATCCGTTGCGTTGTTTTATGACCTCTGGAGGAAGTTTAAAAAAATATTTGGAAATCCGATACATCGTATCTCCTTTTTTCACCACATAATAAACGGGAGCATAAAGTTGAGGATCATAAGGTTGCGGGCGAAACCGCAGGATGGCTCTGTTGGGGATGGGAATATGCACGGGTTCTCCAACTGAAATAGGGCGGTTGCGCAACCCGGGATTATAGAAGTACAACTCATCAATTTTTAACCCATAGAAAGCAGCTAGTGAGAATAGCGTTTGCTTAGGAGCCATTTTGTGGCTGAATATTTTTTCATCAAAGGGATTGATAGATAGCAAGACCGTATCAATAGGGCGTAAGTATTGAACGCTATCACCGGTAGCCAAAATAGAAATAAGTGGTAACCACAAAAACAAACAAAAAGTACTTAGTCTTTTCATCATATTGGAAAAGCAGTTTTCATTTAAGTCACTAACTATAAACAACGATCGGAATAAGAATTAAGTTTGGAAACCCTCTTCAAATCCTAATTTAATTAGTAATTTGAGGATCTTCCGTTGTTATCAAAAAAAAATTACTAATACCTTTTTAAAATGAGTTGTTTAGGAATTATTCCGGCAAGATATGCTTCTAGCCGATTTCCCGGAAAACCTCTGGTCGATATCGAGGGAAAATCCATGATCCGGCGCGTTTATGAACAGTGCTTGAAATCTGAGCTACTGCATAAAGTAATAGTAGCAACCGATGACAATCGAATCCTCGATCATGTAAAAAAATTTGGCGGTGATGTAATGATGACTTCACCCAATCACCAAAGCGGTACGGAACGCTGTGCAGAGGTTGCTTTGTCCTATCCGCAATTTTCGCACATCATTAATATTCAGGGAGATGAACCTTTTATCAATCCCGCACAGATTGACTTACTGGCGGACTTTTTAACTTCTTCTACTGCGTTCGAATTGGCTACCCTTTGTAAGAAGATTGAAGATAAAAATATCTTATTCAACTCAAATGTCGTGAAAGTAGTAATGGATAAAAGAGATCGTGCGCTGTATTTCAGCAGAAGCACTATACCATTTTTCAGAGATCTCCCAAAAGAAAATTGGCTATCCGACCACACTTTTTTCAAACATATCGGCATTTATGGCTACCAGGCTACCACCCTGCAGTCTATCGTAAAACTACCTGAAGGGAAATTAGAAAAGGCAGAAAAACTGGAGCAACTGAGATGGCTCGAAAACGGCTATGCCATAGGCGTGCGCCAAAGCCCCTGGGATTCCATGGGAATTGACACGCCGGAAGACCTGAAAAGAATAGCTTAAAAATCAGGTGATCAGAGAGCAGCGTATAACGAATTTCAATCTCTTCAGTCTCCCCAATCTCTTCAATCTCTCTGACATACTAAGCTAAATTTTTGAAACGTTACACTTAGAAATTTTCCAAAACCTAAATCACGATAACCCATGACCAGTAAAAAATTTGAGCGTGCTTCCAGATGGATTCGATTTAAAGCTTTTTTCGTTGCTATCCTTTTACATCTAGCGCTTATCGGGGGCATTATTTATGCAACTACAGATAATTCCGAAGAAGGGGTTACGAAGACAATAAAAGACCTGATCGAGCAAATAATTGGCAGGGAAGAGGCGGACGGACAGGCGTAATATCTTCTGTTCAGTTGAGCTGTTTAAGTGTCCAAATGAGGCTTCTTCTTTTTTTATGACGCCTCTAATACAGCTAAACTTGTTTAGAATAGCCCGTGCAATTCGGCACTTACCAAATTCAGCACCTCTCCTAAATGTTCGGGATTATTTTCAAAATCGAGTCGGTCGGCGTTGATGATGAGTAGTTTACCTGCTGTATAGCCTGAAACCCAGTTTTCATAACGTTCATTGAGGCGTTTGAGGTAGTCAAGACTCATATTTCCTTCATATTCCCGACCCCTTGCCTGAATATGAGCGACTAGAGTGGCAATATTTGCACGCAGATAGATCATCAAATCAGGGGCTTTGATCTGGGAAGACATCGTTTGAAAAAGTTCGAAATAATTCTGAAAATCGCGCGAACTCATCAGGCCCATGTCATGAAGGTTAGGCGCGAAAATGTAGGCATCTTCATAAATAGTCCGGTCCTGAATCACCACCCGGTCGCCGTTTAGGATTTCCAGAATCTGCTGGTAACGGCTATTGAGAAAGTAGATTTGTAAATTAAATGACCATCGTTGCATGTCGTTGTAAAAGTCGCTTAGGTAGGGGTTGTCGTCCGTGGATTCATAGTGGACGTCCCAGCCAAAGTGTTTGCCCAGGAGCGTGGTCAGCGTGGTCTTTCCAGCGCCGATATTACCCGCTACGGCTATATGCTTGATCTGACTAGGGTGGGTATCTGAAGGTTGATTTGTATGATCCATTTTGGTAGTTACTTCGCGATAATATTAAGGAATGGTAAAATTAATAATTTTATTGTTTGGTGCAAGCAAGAGTAAGATGCCAGCAATATGGAAAAAATCAAACTATTCTGTTCCTTATCCTGGAAAAAATCCTGTTGGACTGAAAAAAACGCGTTATTTTCTAATAACTTTTAATAAATTCTCTACTTTTTTTAACTTAAATTTTTTAAGAAGGAAAAAAGCAGATAGCATTTTTCTCATCATTTATAGCGTTTTTTGGAGAAAAATCCGTGCCTTTGCATCTTTTCTTAATTATTGTTGTTTACAAACATCAAACCAATTTATATGAATGCGCTTCTTTCAACAAAAGAATTGAGGAAAACCTACATAATGGGTACCCAAGAGGTTCATGCCCTACGCTCCGTCTCCGTCGATATTAACGAGAATGAGTACGTTGCTTTGATGGGACCATCCGGATCAGGAAAGTCTACCCTTATGAACCTACTGGGTTGCCTGGATACTCCTTCTTCAGGTAAATATTATTTGAACAATATCGACGTAAGCACGATGACTGATAATGAGTTGGCGGAAGTACGAAATAAAGAAATCGGGTTCGTCTTTCAAACCTTCAACCTGCTTCCGAGACTTTCGGCTCTTGAAAATGTTGCCCTCCCGCTGGTTTACTCGGGAATGAGCAATAAAACCAGAACGGAAAAAGCAACCACTGCCCTTGAATCAGTGGGGTTAGGTGACCGGATGGATCACAAGCCCAGCGAACTTTCCGGCGGGCAGCGACAGCGAGTAGCAATTGCCAGAGCATTGGTCAATAATCCTTCTATTATACTGGCGGACGAGCCTACCGGGAATCTAGATACCAAAACTTCTCTGGAGATCATGGAAATTTTTGAACGGATTCATAAGCAGGGAAACACGATCATTTTGGTCACCCACGAAAATGATATTGCCGAATACGCAAGACGCGTAATTCGCCTGCGGGATGGATTGGTAGAAACGGATGAAATTAATGAACAGACCGTAGCACGATTGGGGTCTTAAATTATTGCTTTTTATGGGAACAAAAATATACACGAAAACCGGAGACCAAGGAGAAACCTCCCT
>CAZHOV010000187.1:0-10942 GCA_964534315.1 uncultured Saprospiraceae bacterium
CGCATCTGCTAAGCAAAACCATGATCAACCCACCATTTCAATGGTGGGGGCAACATGCCCCTGACAGTCGAAAGCGTGTCATCGACTTTTCAAAGGAGGAGGAAGTAGTAATTTGCAATGAGGAATGAAGAATGTGCAATAATTGAATCAAAGAATGAACTTTACACCTTGCGCCACTATTGCCTACATCATAATATATATTAACTTTGTATCAGTATTATCATCTATTATTTTTACTATTAAAAAAGAATGTTTTTACTATGATCAGACCATTTTTGTCCTGTTTCCTCATTGTTGGTTTATGCTTTTCCATAATGGCGCAAACTCTAGAAGAGGAGCCGGAAAACTTATATGTGGGTCAGGAAATAAACACTTCCGGGCGACTGGACAAGATTGCGCTTGGTTCATGCAATAACCAGGGGAAGAGCCAGGTGATCTGGAATTATATTGTCGATCAGGATCCGGATCTTTGGATTTGGCTGGGAGATAATATTTACGGAGATACAGAGGATATGGAGGTGATGGAGAAAAAATATCGCAAACAAAAGTTTAATATGCATTATAGCCGTCTGCGTAGTCATTGTCCGGTAATAGGCACCTGGGACGATCACGATTTTGGGGTCAATGACGGGGGGAAGGGATATGCCATAAAAAAAGAAAGTAAGCAATTAGCGCTTGATTTTCTGGACGTACCGAAGGGGCATGCATCCAGAAAGCGAGAGGGGCTTTATCAGACCTATGAATTTGGCGAAGCAGGCGAAAAGGTAAAGATTATTTTGTTGGATACCCGGTACTTCAGGGATCATCTGGAGCCGGATAAAACCGGAAAAAGTAGATATATTCCAAACAAAAACGGCGATATCTTGGGCGAACAACAGTGGAGTTGGCTGGAGAAACAGTTGCGGAACAGTGATGCGCAGTTGCATATTATTGGATCGAGTATTCAATTTATTGCGGAAGAGCAGATTTATGAAAAATGGGCTAATTTTCCGGCTGCGAGAAAACGCATGCTTCGTCTGATCCGTACTATAAAGCCTGCTAATCTATTGTTTATCAGCGGAGATCGTCATATTTCCGAATTGGCTATGCTGGAGATTGACTCGACAATGGCACCAATATATGAAATGACGGCCAGCGGGATGACGCATACCTGGAGAGGAGAAAACCCTACTGAAGATAATCAATACAGAATCAGCCCGCTAATCGCTTCCAAAAATTATGGTTTGATCCGGATTGATTGGAAGGCAAAACCACTTGCTGTAGAAATCCAGATCAGAAGCGATAAGGATGAATTGCTTTACAAGAGGAAAATTAATTGGAAAGCGTCTAAATAGAAGTATGAAGAAGGAAAACTGTAGGAAACACTGCGATGGATGTATAGTTTTGATATGCACGGAGTTATAGTGCCTATTATGCGACAAAAGTAAATTTATTATTAATTTTTCTTTAAAAAAGTGATGGAATACCTTTCTCCTTTTGAAAAGTCTATGTATTTTCGGCTTGTTAAAGTATTTTAATTAATACCTGTAATGGAAAATAATTGATGGCTTTACCAATGGACACCAAATCAAAAAACCGTTTTACAATTGAATTCCCATTTTCTTTCCTTTCTAAATTTTGCATTTTATCGGATCTTTATATATTGTAAGTTAACCAAGTGTTAACAAATTGAGTGTTAATTTATTAACCAAAACCTGTTTTTTATTCCTAAAAATTTAAATCTGTTATTATGAACACTAGTTTTACGCAACGACTTTCTTATTTATGGAGCTGTTTGCTTTTGGTCGGACTGACCGGCGCACTTTCAGCTCAAACCTTTGAGGTTACCGCACCGGCAGGAATTGCTGGCACCTACAACAGCGAGAGCGCTGTATTCGGACCTCAATTTGATGATTTTTCCGGCGAGGTGGCTATTGCTACGGATACGAGTGGAGCTACTACGGGTTGTTTTATGATTGACAACAACGTGACTGACGTTACCGGTAAAGTAGCATTAATCGATCGCGGGGTCTGTGGCTTTACCACTAAAGTATTAAATGCACAAGATGCCGGAGCGATTGCTGTGATTGTTTGCAACAATGACACGGACAATCCGGACATGGCGATTCCCATGGGTGGTAATGACGACTGTCTATCCACGACTCCTGCCGTTATGTTAAGTTTCAACGATTGCCAAACCATTAAGGCAGAAACAGGCGTTACGGTATCTTACACCGCTCCCGGACTTCCTGGTCCCGGAGAAAACTTTGTAACGGCTATCGATATTACCGATGGCACCTATACGGTTGATTCCATTACCGGTGCCGGTGGTCTTTTCAGCGGTAGTACAGGCGGGGCTTTTTACCGCTATGTAGCTGCGGATAATGGCGTATTGAATATCAACTCCTGTGGCGGCGGCACTGATACGCGCCTGCTCTTAGGGGCCGGTGCATGTGCCGGAGCTTTTACCTTAATCGATTTCTCTATCGACGATTGCGATGACGGCGACGGAAATATCGTTGCTTCTGACCTGGATGTCTTAGTAGAAGCCGGGCAAGAATACTACATCCTTTGGGATGATGCACAAAGTGCGGATGGGTTTGATTTTACGGTTACCCTTAATGATCTTCCTCTTGTTGACTTAACTCTTACCGTCAATATGGAACAAGAAACGGTAGATCCTGATGGTGTAAGTATTGTTTGGGCATTTGCAGACGTTACTGACCTTGGTGATGTTTCTGTGACAAGCATGACCGATAATGGTGATGGCACCTGGTCTGGTACGATCGAAGTAACGACTTTGGATACTATCGGTTATGCCTTCATGAATGGTCCTTTAGCCGTTGATAATGTCGAGGATGTTCCTGACGGTTTCCCTTGTAGTGTAGATGGAGGATTTGGGTTTAATGTCCGTCCTCACATCGTAACCAATATCGATTCAGCCGGATTGGCTCCTGTATGTTTCAGCGAATGTGCAAATTGCCAGCTCATCGATGTTACCTTCCAGGTGGATATGGCTAACGAAACGGTTGATCCGGGTGGGGTCTTCATGAGTTGGGCCAGCACAAGTGGCGATTCTGGTATTGAACCGATGGCAGATGACAATATGGATGGCGTTTATGATGTCACCCTGGAAGAATTAGGTACAGCTACCAACGATACCATTATTTACACTTTCTTTAACGGTGCTACTGCTGAGATGGTCCCTGGTGCTTGTAGTATTACTGACGGAAACGGCAATAATGTAAGAGCGATTATTTTAGGTGGAACTGATGATGCTATTTTGGCTCCTGTTTGTTTTAGCGAGTGCGGCAACTGTCCAGCACTTGATTGTCAAGACGCTCCTGTAGTGGATGAAAATATCGACGGCTACACGACGGGTGACCCTATCGGTCCGCAATCGGCTATCTGGACCACCTGGAGTGGTGATGAAGGTGGAGTTGAAGACCTTACCGTTTCTGATGAGCAGGCCTTTAGTGCGCCAAATTCTGTGAAAGTAGAAGGAAACCTTGGTCCCGCTGATGGGTTGTTATTACTAGGGAACCAATCTGAAGGGGTTTGGATGGTTCGATTTAAATTGTACGTAGAGCCAGGCTTCTTAGCTTACTATAATATTCAGGAAGATGAAGTTCCTGCTGTTGCCTGGAATATCGAAGTACAATTTAATGGAGATGGAACGGGTAACATCGTTCAAGCGGGTACACCAGTAAGTGATTTTAACTACACAGAAGGAGAATGGATCGATGTCGTTCATTACATCGACCTTGATAATGACTTCCTTGAATTGAGAATTGGCGATCAAGGTATCTGGGAACAAGACTATCCAGGTAATATTGGTGCGCTTAACTTATTCCCTGCAGATGGTGACCATTTATATTATATAGATGACGCTCAGTTAATTCCATTGAATGACTGTCCTGTAGATGCGATCATCTGTGAAAACTTCGAAACGTACAACCTGTCTACAATCAGTAACCAGTCTGTACACTTTAATACTTGGGATAATGCTCCAGGTAGCGCAACGGATGCGATCGTTACCGATCAAGTCGTAAGCGAGGGTTGTAATGCATTGGAAGTTTCTGAAGCTGGTGGCGACGATATTGTATTATTGTTGGGTGATTTGACTGAAGGAAATTACATCCTTGAGTGGAAAGAATACATCCCATCTGGTTTCTCCGGATACTACAACTTCCAAAAGGTGGAAGGATCCCCAGGTCAGGAATTTGGTGGGCAGGTATTTTTGAATGAAGATGGTACCGGTTCTTTAGATGCCGGTGGAGGAGCAGCAGCTACCTTTACTTATCCACAGGATGAGTGGTTCCAGGTGCGTCATTTCATCGACTTAGACAACGATATCATTACGATGGAAGTTGCGGGTCAGGAAGTATTTACATGGCCTGCTAACTGGCAAGCATTTGAAACAAGTGGATTGAAGCAGCTTGGCGGTATCAATTTCTTCGGTAATACAGGTAACCTGTACTATATCGACGAATTGTACCTAATCGCTCAGCCTTCCGTTCCTGGTAACGCTTGTGCCGGTTCTATCGATATTAATAACCTATTTGGTCAGGGATTAGATAACCCTCAATTGTCTGATACTTACGATAATAATAACTATTCAACCTTACCGACGGATCCTACTGAAGGATATGAATGCTTCGGTGAGCCTGATGGATCAGGATCGAATCCTACCTTGAATAATACGATGTGGTTTACGTTCACTGGTGATGGTGAAAATTATGATATCATTACTGTTGATTGTGGCACCAACGATCCTATTGAGGGTGGTGATACACAATTTGCCCTGTATTCAGGTGACGATTGTGGTGACCTTACCCCTGTGAATTGTAATGACGATCTGGATATTAATAATGATATATTTGAAGCCGGTTTCGAGGACATTACCCTTGAAGATGGTGTTGTTTACCAACTAATGGTTGACGGTTTTGAATTCCAGGGTTCTCTTTCTGACGGTGAATACTGTATTGAAGTAAATCAGCTTACAGAGACCATTCAGGAAGTTGAAGTAACGGTAACTGTTGATATGACGCTTTTCGTAGCGCAAGGTAATACAGTTGATCCAGCCGGTATCCATATCGCTGGTACCTTCAACGGATTTGATCCGGAACCAACTACTGACAATGGCGATGGTACTTGGTCACACACCTTTACCGTTGTAGCAAATACAGAGGTACTTTACAAGTTTGTCAACGGTCCTGAGTTTGGTTCTGTAAACGGTCTTGATCAGGAAGGTACGGCAAACATCTCTGATTGTGGTGTTGATGATGGCTTTGGCGGATTCAACCGCGTAGCTAATATCGGCGATGCTGACGAAGACCTGGGTACCTTCTGCTGGGATTACTGCGTCATCTGTGATGAGGTTGTTTCTATTAATGAAGTGGCTTTCCAAAACGGGTTAAAACTATTCCCGAATCCTGCTAGCGATGAAGCTACTATCCAGTTTAACTTCAATGAGACTCTTGACCTGAATGTTCGCGTATTCAACAACTTAGGTCAGGTAGTGATCGAAAGCGAAGTGAAAGAAATGCAAGCTGGTACCACTCAGCTCGATCTTTCTAACCTTCCTTCTGGTATGTACATGGTACAAATCACGGATGGTGAAAATAACTACACCGAGAAATTGACGGTTAAGAAGTAATTGGAGAATTCCTTCTTAATTTAGAGAAAAAGCCTGCTCGACCCCGAGCAGGCTTTTTCTTTTTTGAAGTAGTTAATTATCTTTACAACCGGGATGTTAGAAGAATGGAAAACATCAATTATTCATTGCACATTGCACATTGCTAATTGCTAATTAAAACAAAACGCTATGCCGGTAAGAATGGAAAAAGATGATCCCCGGGATTCCAGGAATCAGGGGAAAAATTCAAGACAGTCATCTCAGGGAAGAGGTGGCGGGTTTAGTCTAATTCTTAGGTTTCTTCCTTTTATTTTAATGTTTTTATGGAAACGGCCTAAGCTGGTCATTCCTGTTTTATTAATAGGAGTCGTTGTTTACTTTTTAGGCGGTTTCGATTTGATCGCCAACCTAACGGGTGGCGGAGGACAAAGTCAATTTTCCTTTGGCGCTACCCTGAGCGAAGAAAAGTATGACCAGGCCCAGGTATTTGAGCCTTTAGCCATGTCTTATGGTTATGGAAGTGCCATTCCAGAGAAAGTATCCTTGGCAAAATATGCGCCTACACCTCGATCGCAAGGTAGACAGGGGTCTTGTGTGGGCTGGGCGAGCGCCTATGCTGCCAGAACAATCCTTGAATCTGCAGCTACGGGCAGTAATCCCAATGCTGTTGCCTTTAGCCCTTCTTACTTATATAATCAGATCAAAATTCCAGGCTCCAATTGCCAAGGGGCTTACATGCTCAATGCTATGAAGACCATGCAAACTATGGGGGCTGTACCTTTTTCGACTTTTGAGTACGATGAAGGTAGCTGTGCTAAAACGCCGGGTACTCCGGAAATTCGCTTAGGTCAGCAATATCGGATTGAAAATTTTACCCGCTTGACGAAAGGAGCTAACCGCTATGAGCCGGATATCGATGCTATCAAGCAACACATAGCCCAGGGCTCTCCAATCGTTATCGGGATGCAGGTTGGAGGTACGTTTATGCAAGCCATGCGCGGTAAAAGATTATGGACCCCCACCCAACGCGACCGGAGCCTTGTCGGATTTAGCGGCCACGCTATGTGCGCCGTAGCCTATGATGACAATTACGAAGGAGGTGCTTTTCAGATCATGAATAGCTGGGGTACCCAATGGGGTGATGATGGATTTGCCTGGGTGCGCTATCCCGATTTTGAATATTTCGTCAAAGAAGCATACGGGATCGCTCCCTTAAAAGCTTACGCTCCTGAAACCAAGACTAAGCTAGCGGTCGAATTTGGGCTGCTCAACCTCCAAACCGAAGATATCATACCTTTGGATAATAAGGGCAATGGCATTTTTCGGACCAAAACCCCGCTCAATAAGGGCGATAAATTTAAAGTCTTGGTTGCTAATTCCATAGCCTGCAATGTATATGTTTTCGGAATGGAAGCCGACGGATCCAGCTACGTCCTTTTCCCCTATACGTCAAAACATTCTTCGTTTTTCGGTATTACGGGGACCCGGCTTTTTCCTAAAGACTATTCTATGACACTCGATGAGATTGGCAATAAAGACTATATCGCTATTGTCGTCACCAAAACAGATATTGATTTTGTGGGTTTAAACAATAAAATCAATCGAAGTCAATTACCCACATACGCACAACGGCTCCGGGAAGCACTAGATGACCAACTCGTCACCGACGTGACCTTTAAATCGGATAAAACGCAACAGTTCGTCGCAGATATTCAAGATAAAAATGCCGTGGCAATGGTGGTTGAGATTGATAAAAAATAGCACTTACATATTAGTAAAAAACGAAGAAATAATGAAGTTGAAGTACACCCTCTTTATTGTAATATCTCTAATAATACCTCTAACGCTTTTTAGTCAGGCACCTACTAAAAAATCGCTTGATCATGCTGACTTCGATCTGTGGAAACGTATTAGAGGAGAGCAATTATCAAATGATGGAGCATGGATCACCTACACGCTTACACCAGGCGAAGGAGATCCCACCCAAATGCTATACCATGCTCCTAAGAAGAGAGAGTGGACATTCCGCCGGTCCAAATCCGGAAAATTTGCGGCGGATAATAACTTCTTTGCATTTCTTTCTTCTCCACCACTAGACACCATTAAAAATCTGAAACGGAAGAAGACCAAAGATAAAGATATGCCTGGCGATACCTTGGTCGTCTTCGATATGGATAAGCTGACTTCCGAAAAATATCCGCAGGTAAAGTCCTTTAAATTACCGGAAAAATGGGACGGATGGCTGGCTTTTCTGCGTACTGAGCTACCCGATCCCAAGGATACGACAAAAAATAAAAAGGAAGAACAAGAAGAATTGGTCATTCTAAATCTTAAAAACCAGGAGAAAGAAGTCATTATTCCAAAAGTAAAATTTTACGAATTTGCCGAAGAAGGTCAAGCCCTATTGGTATACAGCGAAGGGAAAGACTCAACCTTCACTGAGGGTATCTATCTGTATGATTGTAAGAAAGAAGTGCTGAATCCGCTGTTCCGGCATAAAGGAACCTATAAGCAATACGCTATCAGCAAATCCGGGAAACAAGTAGCTTTCGTAGCAGATCTAGATACCACCGAAGCCAGGATACGCCCCTTTCAGCTCTTTTTTTGGAATGGAAAGGATACCGCTCAATCCATTGCCTCTGAAGCGTCTGAATTTCTGCCAGATGACTGGATGATCAGCGAACATGGAAAACTCAATTTTTCAGAGGACGAAAAACGGCTTTTCTTTGGTTCCGCTCCGAAACCTGTCTTGCAAGATACTTCTCTGTTGCCCGAAGAGATCGTGAAGGTAGAAGTTTGGAGCTATAAAGACACACGGCTGTATACTCAACAAAACGTTCTGGCTGAGCGTGAAAAAAAGCGCAATTACCTGGCTGTTTACAACCTCAACGATAAACAATTTGCGCAGCTGGCCAATCCGCATTTGCCGACTGTTCGTCTAACGGATAAAAGAAGAGCAGATATCGCCCTGGCCTACCACGAGGAGACCTATTTGCCAAAGATATCCTGGGAAGGTTTTCCTTCCTATAAAGATGTTTACCTGGTGGATGTAACTACAGGGGATACGACGCAAGTCGCAAAGGAAATACGGGCGAATATATCCATCTCTCCCAAGGGGAATTATTTATATTGGTACACCACTCCCGATTCTGCCTGGTATGCTTATAGTGTAAAACAAAAGAAGATACAGCAACTTACCTCAAATTCGCTAGGCACTTTTTATAACGAACTTAATGATGTTCCTAACCATCCCTATCCTTACGGAACTGCGGGGTGGATGGAAAATGATGAATTTGTTCTGGTTTATGATCGTTATGACATTTGGAAAATTGATCCGCAGGGACAATTACCGCCCGAAAATCTTACTAATCAACGAGTAAGTAAAACCCGTTATCGATACATAAACCTAGATCCGGAACGCAATTACATTGAAAAGAATGAAAAGGTCTTACTGCATTTTAGAAATGAAGAAACGTTAGAAGAAGGTTACGCTTATTTAGACCTTCAAGATGGTAGTTTGGAAGAGCTTATCAGAGGCGATCTTCAATATACCCAGAGGGTACGTAAGGCCAAAGATGCAGATCGATATTTATTCACCAGAGAAAATTATCAGCTCTTTCCTGATCTGTTGTATGGCCGGTCGCTCGATGAGTTTGAAAAGATCAGCAATGCCAATCCGCAACAGGCAAACTATAACTGGGGAACTATTGAGCATGTGGAGTGGATATCAGCCAATGGGGAACAGCTAAAGGGATTGTTGGTAAAACCTGAAAACTTTGATCCCTCCCAAAAGTATCCGATGATCGTCAATTTTTATGAAAAAAACTCTCAGAATCTGCATAGGCACCGGGCTCCTATGGCTCATCGGTCTACAATTAACTATCCATTCTATGCCAGTCGGGGCTATTTGATTTTCAATCCGGATGTCCCTTACCGGGATGGTTATCCTGGGGAGAGTGCTTACAATGCTGTAGTTTCCGGTGTTACGCATTTGATCAATCAAGGTTTTGTTGATGCTGAAAATATTGGATTGCAGGGGCATAGTTGGGGCGGTTACCAGGTTGCATATTTAATTACCAGGACGGATTTGTTTAAATGTGCGGAATCGGGGGCGCCGGTGGTGAATATGACCAGCGCTTACGGAGGTATTCGCTGGGGGTCCGGATTGAGCCGGATGTTTCAATATGAACATACCCAAAGCCGCATCGGAGGAACTCTGTGGGAATATCCGATGCGTTATCTGGAAAATTCTCCCTTATTTTTCACCGATAAAGTCAATACACCTGTATTGATCCTGCACAATGATAAAGACGGGGCGGTACCCTGGTACCAAGGGATTGAGTACTTTGTTGCATTGAGAAGGCTCGGCAAGCCTGCCTGGTTGCTCAATTACAATGATGAGCCCCACTGGCCGGTAAAGAGGCAGAATCGTAAAGATTTTCAGAAGCGAATGCAGCAATTTTTTGATTATTATCTAAAAGACGATCCGTTGCCAAAATGGATGAAAGATGGCGTTTCTCCGCTTGAAAAGGGAATTCTTCAGGGCTATGAGCTGTTACAGTCTGAAGAAAAGCCCTAATTCAAGCTATAATGAAAAAAGTGCTGTTTTATTTTTGGCAGGCCCTTTCCGGTGAGGAAATAGATTTCACAACGGGAAACCTTAACAAAGCTATTTTTTTACTTGCCGTTCCCATGGTTTTAGAGATGTTGATGGAGGGGCTCTTCTCTATTGTAGATGCCTACTATGTAGGATTAGTTTCGAACGAAGCTGCCGCTACTATCGGGTTGACTGAAACGGTACTCACCTTAGTGTATTCTTTGGCGATAGGGATCAGTATTGCCGCTACAGCTATGGTTTCCAGAAGAATCGGAGAGAAACAGCCTAATCGGGCTTCTTTTGCTGCGGTGCAAGCTATTGTCCTAGGGGTAGGAGTATCTTTGGCAATCGGAATTGCAGGAGTCATCTTTGCCGAAGATATCCTTCGGCTGATGGGCGCGGCCCCTGAAGTCATTGAAACCGGATTGACGTACACCCAGATCATTTTCGGTACCAACATCGTCATTATGATGCTTTTTATCCTTAATGGCATTTTCCGTGGGGCCGGGGATGCGCTGATGGCAATGTTATCATTGTGGGTCGCCAATATTTTAAATATGATTTTGGATCCATTATTGATCTTTGGCTTGGGACCTTTTCCGGAACTCGGGGTAACCGGTGCGGCGGTCGCTACCTCAATAGGTAGAGGATTTGGTGTTGCTTTCCAGTTATATACTGATCTTTCGCAAGCGAAAGATTATGATTTTTGAATAATTTAGCAGTAGCGA
>CAZHOV010000188.1:0-10899 GCA_964534315.1 uncultured Saprospiraceae bacterium
GCCTTCTTTAGATTTCCCTTTGCTAGAATAATATGCTAAACCGAGAATCGCTGAGGATTGATTGATAAGTCCGAAGGGAACCCGGGCTATGGATTATTAAAACTTGAAAATTCACATTTCATGGATGTGGGGGGAAGTTTTGAAAAGTACAACGATCAAGTCGTCGATATGGAGGTATTTAATGATAAGCTCTATTGTGTTGGAATTTTTAATTCAGTTGGAGAGGAAAATATCCCAACGAGTAATGTAGCGATTTGGAACGGAGTTGATTGGTTTGGGATCACCGACCAGTTTGAGGATAAAATCTCGGTGACTGGAGTTTTCCAAAATAATTTAGTGGTAGGAGGAGGGTTTCAAATGATCAATGAAGATACCTTTTTCCACATAGCCAAATGGAATTGCCAACAGCCCTATGATTCTTGTGGTACCGGCCAGGCAACGGCTATCCAACCCACAGCTATTGCCACTCCACAGGTCCGTTTATTTCCAAATCCAGTCCGATCCAGTTTTTCCATATCTGTTGATCCGGCTTTTTCTCAGTCCATTGATCAGCTTGTCCTGTACAATGCTCTTGGGGAAATGGTTAAATCCTGGGAGGTAACCGATAGCAATCAGGCGTTTGGGGTAGAGGGGTTGCCTGGAGGCGTTTATTTTTACACCATTAACGGTAAGGGAAGAATGGTGGGGAGCGGGAAGGTGGTGGTTTGGTAAGGAGGGTAGTTTTTATTTTGGGCCAAGCAAAAATGGGATTGACTCTATAAAAAGAGCTATGTTTTATAATGTTATGATAATCAGAGAGTTTTTGGTAGTCCATTTAAGGCATGACTATGATTTATTGTTGAATTACTTAACTTGTTCGTTTATTTGTTGATACGTTGAGAGAAATATGAAGTATGAATTTAGTTTTAAAGCTAAAGAGTTTAATTTAGTGGAATCATTTTCCCAAGACCCAAGACCCAATACCCAATACCCAATACCCAATACCCAATACCCAAGGCTCAATACTCAAGACCCAATACTCAAGACCCAATACTCATGAAGCATCTTTTCCTTCCCAATCGATTTTTTTCTGTTCTTGGCGGAGTGATATTGCTCTTTGTCCTGAGTTTTCCGTTTCCCTTTTTGTTTGTGGGTGCGCAGATTGTATTGGCTGTTTTCATTGCCCTGTGCTTAGTTGATTATTTGCTGTTGTTCGATCGTAGAGTCGTAGTAGAGGCAGAGCGGGCGTTGCCCAAGATCATGTCATTGGGTGAGGTGATCAACGTGACTTTGATCCTGGAGAATCCGACTGGTCTAAGGTTGAAAGTGGGGGTGGTTGATGAATTGCCGGAACAATTTCAGCAACGCGATTTCTGGGTGACTGTTGACTTGGCTAAAGGGGAGGAAAAAAAGATCCACTATGAATTGCGGCCCTTGTCTCGTGGCGCTTATTTATTTGGGGCTACCAATTTATTTTTAACCACGAGGCTCGGATTATTACAGCGTCGGATTGCCCGGAAAAACAACTGCGAAGTGCCGGTTTATCCGTCTATTCTTCAAATGAAACAACTGGAATGGAGTGCATTTGATAAGACAAATATCAAGCGGGGTATTAAGCGGGTGCGCCGGTTGGGACACAGTTATGAGTTTGAGCAGATCAAAAACTATGTAAAAGGAGATGATTTTCGGAGCATTAACTGGAAGGCATCTAGTCGCAGAGCTACTCTGATGGTAAATCAGTACGAAGATGAACGCTCGCAACAGGTTTACAATATCATTGACAAGAGCCGCACCATGCGTCTCCCTTTCGAAGGGCTGACCCTAATGGATCATGCTATAAATACCAGTTTGGTCATTTCGAATATTGTCTTGCGCAAGCATGACCGGGCAGGATTATTTACATTTGCGGATAAAATGGGGTCATTTATTAAAGCCGATAATCATTCGACTCAACTCAGCCGGATTTTGAATGCATTGTACAAGGAGCAGGAGCGCAAAATTGAAGCAAACTTTGAGCTGCTGTATTTCGGAGTGCGCAAGTTTATGCGCCGAAGGAGTCTGCTCTTGTTATACACCAATTTCGAAAGCGCTTACGCCCTGGACCGGGTGCTTCCTATTCTCCGGAAGATTAACAATCTGCATTTATTAGTAGTGGTCTTTTTTCAAAATACGGAAGTAGAGGCTTTTGCACACCAGCCTTGCGAGACGGTTGAGGAGATTTACCAGCAAACAGTAGCTCAGCAAGCCATTGCTGAAAAGGAGCAAATGGTCCAGAAACTTCAGATGTACGGCATTCAGGTCGTACTTACTGCCCCGGAAGAACTCGCTGTCAACACGATCAATAAGTATTTGGAGTTGAAGTCGAGGGGGATGATTTAGTCGAGGTAACCGGGTGTCGAGGTGTCGAGGTAACCGGGTGTCCGGGTATCAAGGTGTCCAGGTAACCGGGGATCCAGGTAACCGGGTGTCGAGGTGTCTGGGTGTCCTGAAACCCTTTATTGATGCCTGGGCATTATTGGTCAAATATTTATGAATCAATCTACTAGGTTTTTAAATATTTGATTTAAGTATTCTTTATTTTTCTCGATAAAAAGCACCTTATTCTCATTAAACTCGTCTTTTGTAATATTTCCATCGCTCCAAACTTTGCGAACTTTTTCAAATGGTGTTACCGAAAGGATAAATGCTGAAATGTGGACTTCAACGTCTTTCTTATCATTTTTTAGGTCTCCTTGTATCTTAGCTTCTAGAGTGGATGCATCATTCTTACACCACCATACTTTTGGATTATTGAAGTGGGTTTCTCCGAGCAATATGCCTTTGGGATCAAGAAAGTAGATGTATTGCTTTGAGTCATCAATTACCCAAAGGATAAAATCAGGATAGAAGGAAGAGCTGTCCATAAAGAATCCTATTCCCTTCACCGATAGATTACGAAGCACAAATAACTGCTTATTCTTGAATTTATCGGATTCCTTCACGAACTCCCGAAGGTGTTTGATAAAATCCCTTTCACCGTTGTTTAGTCTTACCGGAACCGTTTTAATCTCTTTGAACTTCTTGCCATCAGCAACAGAAGCAATGGGTGAATAAAGATGCTTGTCAAAGTGAATTGAAGGGAGTATATTATCATCCTTCTCGTACATTACTTTGATCTTGTCTTCTAATTCCTTTATAAAGGAATCATATTTTTTAGGCACTTTGACAAGCATGGTATTTGATGCAGGGAACATGGCTTCATATTCTTTTTGACTGAGCATATCATACGTGAGGTATTTAGATAAGAATGCTTTCTCTTTGTCTGCATAGAACTTGTTGATGTAGTCTTTTACCAAGCTTACTGCGACCCCTTGTATTTTGCCTGAAATGGCTTCATTGATACCAAATTGATCTTTATGACTGAATAGATTAAATCCACCAATTTCAATTAATTCCAATAGTACAGATTGATTAATAATAAGATTGTAATAGCCTTTCAATAGCTTGTATCGGGTTGCTTCCAATGATAGAGCGTTGCAGTCGACAAAGTCTCGGAACTCTTTTAGGAAATTTTCTTTATAAACTTCTGCATCTTCCGCTACCTGACTGTTAAAGCCACCCGCTGCGATGCTGATTTTGTTTCGCATATCAATGGTCACTCTTTTGGCTACATTCTCACTGTATTCCAATTCAATCAACTCATCCTTAAAGGATTTTCCTTCTTGCTTTTTGAAGGTCATTATTTTGCCTTTCCAAAGGTCTTCATGGTTGAGTTTGATTTCAATAGATATGTTGGTATAGTCAGGGACTTCTTTTTCGATTTCCGTAAGGAATCGATTCATGTAAGAAGCGTTTAAACCCATGATGGAAATGGTTTGTAACGCTCGGATATGGTAAGGTGCAGTGGCTTCTTCACGTTTCAAGGATAGTTTCTTGCCTTTTAAACGAACACCCCGGCCAAATAACTGAATGATTTGAGCACCTTCACTTTTTCCCATGTTCATTAGTCCCATGCTTGATACCCTCCATGAGTTCCAACCTTCAATAAACTTTTTAGAACCAATTAGAATGTTGATAGTGGAATGGGTCTCTGATATGTCCTGAAATAATGAATTGGAGAAGTGATCATCTTGGATGGTCAATTCTCCTTCAGTATCTGCTTCAAGCGTTTTTGCATACTTAGGTACATCACCAATATTGATGACAGCAAAATACTGATCGCTTGTTTTGGTCTTGAGTGCAATTTCTCCTTCTGCCTGTTTTACCTGGAAGGCTTCTATGTTACCAATACCATTGAATACTTTGCTTAGAATGGTTTCTGCAATTGGTTGAGATGTTCTAAGATGTTCAAAATGTCCTTTGAAAATATCATTACCGTCTTTATCTCTTAGCCCTATGCTGTCATTGATGATTTTATTAATATCCAATTGCAGAGAAGCAGGTGATGAAAGTACATACTTGAAAAAATTGATGATACGAGATACATCAGAAACCGTTGACTTATCGCTCTTAGTTTTTCCTGAACCAATTACACGGCTTCCAACAAATACCCAAAGTGGTTTTTCTATATTGTACTGGCGCAATTCCTTCTCGTATTTCTCAAATAATTCAAGCTGCTCGTAGTAACCTAATAGGCTGGCTGTAAGGAGTAGCTTGTTTTGCTCTTCGCTATATTCGTTTCTGGTGTCAAGGTTGAAAACGCTAAAGTCTTTACCATAGCCATCTGTATAGAAATGGCGATAGGAATAATCAAAAATGATGGATTTAGCATATTCATTAAAGAGAAACTTGTTTTTATTGGTAATGACTTGTCCGAAGGTGGCTGAATACTCGAATGTAAAAGAACCATAACCACGAGTTAAATACTCCCTTAGCGATTTCCAGGTTTGCTCCTCTGATTTGCTGCCCTTGTGGCCTTCATCAATAAAAACCAAGTTCTTGGATTCGGAGAAGTAATCTACATCCACACTCACACCTTCACCTGACTTGTCCTTCACCAATTTGGTAATCTCTAAAATGAGCATTTCACCTTCTTTGGTTTTCAGGCTTTCTTCACTTCCTGAGTAAAGCTTGGCTGGAATACCACTTTCAACACAGCTTTCGTAGTGTTGTCTGCTCAACCCTTCATTGGGAGTGATGAGAATGATGTTTTCCCATTCTTTGAAGTACTTGGTGATTTGCCAATAGTTGCAATGCATCAATAGCGTTTTGCCACTACCGGTTGCCATCCAATAAGCAAGTTTCTTTAAGTCTTTTTCTACGTAGGCTTCTATTTGCTTAAAGTCTTTGCTTCCTTCGGCATACTCATTCAATTTGGCAATTAATTGATTTGCATTGTTGCTGTATTGGTCAAAAAAGCACTCGGTAAATAACAGAGCAAACCATTGATAGTATTTGAAGGTGAGAAAAGGTTCTGCACGGTTTTCTCGTAGCTTTTTCTCATAACCCTGTATGGCTTCATCATATTGCTGTATGGCACGGTCTTCAATGAGTTTATCTGATTTAGACATTAGAGCACTGGCAAAGTAGGAGTAGCCCGTTGAACTGGTGCCTGACGCTTTGTTGTTAAATTCATCTCGCAGGTCTTCAAAGGCTTCATAACCCAACTGATGCAAGATGTACCTGAATAAGACCAATTGTTTTTCTAGTTGCATACCTTCTAATTATCTTCTTGGTTAGTTGCATCAATGATCTTAATACGAAGCACTTCGCTAAAATCATCTTCATTGATAATGGAATAGATAATCTCGTATAAAAGGTCTTTATCTATTCTATTATCAGCTACATGAACGGAGATGTTTTCCATCTCAATGATGAATCGGTCTACACAATAATCAAGTCCGTTAAGCTCAAGGAAGTAAGCTCCTAATGCTATGCTGCTTCGTTTGTTACCATCACTAAAGGCATGGTTTTTATTTACGGAGAAAACTAAATGAGTAACCTTTGTCTCAAATTCAGGATAGTACAAATCATTTTGGATATGCTCCAAAACGCTTTTCAAGAGCCCGATGTCATTAACACCGTGTGCACCACCCGATTGATTGATGATGAAATCATGGGTTTTGATGGCATATTCTATATTGAAATAGTTGAATGCCATCTTAGCGGTCCTTTAGTCTTTTGAAAACATCAATATTCTCCCTCAGTCTCTCTTCTAAAGCCCTGCTCTTTTCTCCCAAGAACTTTTCAAATTCATCGGCAGTCAAGTGGGTGACATAGCTTTTGAGTTTTTCATGCAAGGCATCCCTGAAAACCATATCCCTACTGGCCATTAAAGTTCTGGCTTTCTCTAGTAGTGGCGTAAAAGCTGCATTATGAAACTGCTCGAATAGTTTAAATAGCTGCTGCGCTTCCGGCATAGTCAACTTACGGTTAATCTCTTCTTTCTTTTTGTAAAGAATAGCTGCAAAGCCATTTTCATAAGCGGCTATCAAGTCTAACACTTCTGAATACATAGTATCTCGAGCAGAATCTCTGGATTTTAGATTGAGAATCTTTTTATACTCCCTGGCATTTTCGTGAAAGATGGATTTATAGACAGCATCAGTAAACTGAGCGTATTTCCATTTGTTATCTACAATACATTCATCCAAGGCACCTGTAAATGCCCGACGGTAATTGAACTCTCTAATAGCACTGGGTAAAAATTCTTCTTCTCTTTGATTGATGTATTTGGTGTTGCCACCGATTTTGCTGTTGATGGTATCGATTACAATATCTAAGATGAGGGCGCGTAGCTGTTTAGCCCTGTCGCTCTCGGTCAGCAGCATGCCGATATTCAGAAAGGCACGGAAACTAAAAACCCCTAGAATGGAAGTCTTTTTGATACTTTCGTCCATGTTAGCGACATCCATGTCGGTAACATCCGAATCTGTGGTGCCGACACCTGTATCGCTACCATCAGACATGTTCGGGACATTCATGTCCTTAACATCATCGGGCATGGTCGGGACATTTCTATCCTTACCATCTGCTAAGTCATTGATATATTGCTCGTAAGCGACTTTAAACTCTTTTAAACGCTTACCAACGAGTACTTCATAACCATTGCTGGAAAACTCATCTTCATGTTGTTCTAAGTACCGCTCAATAGTTCGTTCATCTATATCATAGAATTGAGCGATCTGTCGTTTGGTGTAGCGTAAGCTGCCTTCAAACAAAATCCCCGGAAAGGCAACTTCTTGCTCAATCTCTTGCAGGGCATACTTGTTATTGAGTATGTTCTTCCTGTGTACGTTTGATGTGGTTAAATCTTTGGCCATGACTTAGGGTAGCATTTTGTTTTTGAATACTTCTTCTATGGGTTGATAGCCTTCTATGTGTGCCTGATCGTTGATGTAGAGTAGATCATACTCAAAGGCCTTGAGTTCTGTTTTTAACACGGCTGTATCTGCCTTGAAATCTTCTACACGCCAATCTTTTACCGAACGCCATACCACCAAGATATTTTTGCTGGCGTTATTATGGCCATAGACAAACTGATATTTCTTTTCATTGAGTTCTTTTGTAATACATTTCTGCATGTGCAGACCAATGAGGTAATTGAAGGTTTCTACCAAATCAACGGCTTGCTCGGTATCATAGGTGAAGCCATCCCATACTTTTAGTTGGTAATCCCAAGGGTCTTGCATGGCGGCTGTATTCACTAAGGTTTGGCTGCCTTTGGTTTCAAACTCCAAAAAGTATTTTGGGATGTAATGCTCAAATTCTAATGCCTTTTGTACGGCATCTTCTGAGGCGTTGAAGGCAATGTTTTCTAAGGCTTCTTCATACTGCTCTAAGCGTTGGTATTTGAAGAATACCCCAAGACCATTCATACTGCCATCTTTTGGTTTTCCATCTTTCCAATTGAAGGTGTATGCTATTTTTTTGATGCGGGGGATGATGGTTTGGTACACATTTTTGGCCATGTCCTGAATAATGAAGGACATACTGCGTTCAGCCACATCATTTAATTGCATAGTGCTTTGTACTGTTGTACCTGAACCTGCAAAGAAGTCTAGTACATAACCTGTTTTCTTTGA
Source organism: uncultured Saprospiraceae bacterium (assembly GCA_964534315.1). Lineage (GTDB taxonomy): Bacteria > Bacteroidota > Bacteroidia > Chitinophagales > Saprospiraceae > CAZHOV01. The sequence continues at coordinate 7,983 of CAZHOV010000188.1, forward strand.
AGATAGGGAAAGGAGATTCCTTATTATTGTTGTTGGTTTTGGATTTGGGAACGTACCACGTTCGCCAACAATATTAGCCAACTCTTTCTCACCATCTGTAAAGTCGGTCATTGTTGATTTAGCAACATCAGTACTAACTGTATCTAAGAATCTTTTAAATTGAGGGATTTTTGTTTCATCTTCTCCAAAACTTATATAATGCTCTTCTGCTAATGAAGTGAAGGAAGTTGAGGTTTCAGATTCAAATGGCCAACGCCAACCTATGGCAGGATGTGGACATTCATTTTTGGTAATAGGATGTATGGGTTTATAGTAGCGAAATTCAGAATCTTCAGGGTCTTTATGCTTCCTTGTTAATTTGCTTGCATTTGGCCAAGATGGATCACCTTCACGATACACCCATATCTTGGCCTTTTTTGCTTTGGCGTCCTTCGGGTCAACCCATTTACCATCTTCTGTCCGGTAATCTGCAAACTTATATTGCTTAATTCCTTTCCAAGGATTATTGCGTTTAGTTTCATTATTCCATGGTAATCCCATGGCTTCAACTTCAGCTTTATAATTTTTTTCCTGATCACGATAAAGGCTTCTCAGCTCTTCACTGATTTTATCTAAAGTTGGGTAGTCCTTATTCAGTTTATGAATCAATTCTTTGACTTCTACATACCCAGGCTTTGCTCTTCTAAAAGTCTCATGTTCTTGGATAGCTGCATTCTTGTCTTTGGTGTAGGCTTGAATATACTCGTGATTATGAGAGAATGTCTTCGCATCATTATGGGTAGTATTTTTTACCCAAATTACATTTTCAATGTAATTCTGTGGTCCAAACTCTACTTCTAGTAAGGTTGAAAGCCTATGGGTGACTTTGTTCTTAGGGTCCTTATCATCAATACTGGTAAAGAACAAACCATCCTGCGCCATCAGGTCTCTGGCAATGGGCATTCTATCTGCAAGCATGGTCAACCAACTGCTGTTTCTGAACTTATCTTTATAAAGAAAGTCATCACCACCACTATTGTACGGTGGGTCAATGTAAATGGTATTAACCTTTTGAGAGAATTTTTCTCTAATCAAATTCAACCCCTGATAGTTATCAGACTCCATGACCAAGCCATTGGATGCTGCTTCAATATTCCTGTCTTTCGAGATTACAGATAGCAAGATGTATTTGAACTCGACTGAGAAGTGTTTCGTATCAATCGGCAGCTTCAACCACTCCTTAGCGTCTTCGCGGCTTTGCGTGAGACTTAATTGACCTTCTTTTTCTCGCAAAGGCGCTAAGTCGCCAAGTTTGATATTGCCCCAATCCTTAAAAATTTCTTCCCCAAACAACTCCTTCCATTCCGCCACCTGTTTCTCATTTTTAATAACTTCTTCCAAGATGGGTTTGGCTGCTCCTTCACCTACATATTCCACCAAACGGTCAATGGTAATCACCCATTCGGTACTTAGCACAAACTTCTTTTTCTCCCACAGCCTTTTTTGGAAGTCCTCAATCTGGCTAACGAAGTCAATAATGGTATCGGCTATGGACTTGAATACCTTGATGGTTTTCAGGTTGCGCTTAAGGCGGTCAAAGTGAGCATCGGTATCGGTTACATACAAGTCATCTACATGCACCAATTCACTCTTGATGTAGTAGTCCAACTCACGTTTCAAGAAGCTTTTTAGGTTTTTGTGAATGAAGAAGTCATGCTTGTTCTTGCGGGTATAGTGGTGCAGTTTTTTTAATAAAAGCGGCTTACCTTCTTTGGGGGCTTCCCATAGTTTGATCAGCAAGGCATTTTTGCCATGCTTTTCCTTGATGTACGCATAAGCCTGCTCGTCTAAGGTGTCTTGTTTGCTGTTGCCCTTTACCTGCTTTTTTTCTTCCGCCGTCATGGGGCGATACTCGAAGAAAAAGGTAGCTTCTCCTTTACCAACTTCGGCTTCTTTGTCCGAGAGGATGAAATAATTCTTATCGCTCTCCTTGACGTTCCCTTGTTCAATCTGGGCATCCGTCAATTTGAAGTTAATAACGATTTCTCCGCTAGACGTGGGGACTTTAAAGGCATACTGGTTAAAAGTCTCAGATGATTTGATGTAGTATTGGTCTTGATTTGCCCAATGAAAGTGGGTTTCTTCTCCATTGTAAGGCACTACATACTTCTCATTTTTACCGAATCTGCGCTTGCTTATAAAGTCGCCTTTATCATAGTAGCGGGAGAAAAACAATGTCAGGTGGTTGTAAATCTGATTCTCCGTTTCAACCGATACAGAAGATTCCGTTGCTTTTGCCTTTAACTCTTTGTATTGGGCTATTTCAACCTTGTAATCTTCTTCATAAATGGCTAAGCGGGTTTCATCTTTTTTCTCAACGGCTTCTAACCATTTTTTAAGGGAAGTGGATTTCTCCATTTCAGCAATTTGGTCTTGCATTTGCTTGGCTTCATCAGCCGATAGGGTTTGTAATTCTGCCTTAACCTTATCTACCAATAGCTGGTCAATGAAATTGGCAATTTCCTCCTTTTTGTAGTGCAGGATTTTATAGACGCCAAAATCCAGGTCTTGGGAATCGAACTGAAAAAGTTGATTAAGGAAGGATTTGAGTTGTTCCAGCGAGGTATTTTTATTAGCCATTATGCTTGTATTTCATTAATGTCTATTAATAAATCTCGTTCTTTGACTTTAACGTCAAGAATTTATTCTGGCAAGATAATATTAATTGATTATCCGAATGTCGGGTACCAGGTTGTTTACCCAATTTTTCTTTTCCGTTTTAGTTACTTTATTAATCGACTAACCGATAACTAATATACGGAAAATCGCCTAAATTTTATTTACCCTGAACCCCTGAACCCCTGAACCCCTGAACCCCGGATGCCCGGATACCCTGAGACCCTGAGACCCTGAGACCCTGAGACCCTGAGACCCTGAG
>CAZHOV010000189.1:0-10766 GCA_964534315.1 uncultured Saprospiraceae bacterium
TTTTTTCTCTTATTTCCCTGTATATCAGCACTCTGTATTAAACAGGGTTTCCCTCTTGAACCCCTTCAGGGTTCTAAAAATGAATGCCTTAACTAACCCCGCATTTCATACGGGGCTATACGCATTAAAGGCCTTCAGCCTTTTAGGTAATTTCCTAAATTATACTCATCCCTCCATTATTCATTGTTCATTACTACTTTGTCAACTAAGTTGATTAAGTAAATTAAGTTGATTAGTTATGAAATAAATTGCTGTAAAACAGCAATTTATTCCTTTACTTAATTAACTATTAAACTCAATTAACTTTCTTTACTAACTATTACTAATTATTCATTCCTAATTGCTCTTTACCACTGATACTTTCTTCACGACCCGCTGACCTTCCATATCAATCATCAGGATATAGACCCCGTCTGTTACCTGGCGGATATCCAATTGGGTTTGCTCACCATCGGTAACATTTTGATTCCAGGATTTGAGGAGTTGGCCGGTGGTATTCAGTAAAGAAATCTGAACATCCTGAGCCTGATCTACATCGAACTCAACAAATAGGTTTCCTGTTGTCGGATTCGGGAAGATCAACACTTTTTCCGTATTCAATACGACCGCTTGCTGGGACGATATGATACTTTCCTCTTCCACGGTGATCACATCTGAAATTGCATCGGTACAACCATCGGCGCTCGTCGCCACAAAACTGACGTGGTAAACGCCAGGTTCGGTATAGGTATGAACCGGATTTAATTCGGTGCTGGTGGTGCCATCGCCGAAATTCCAGTAGTAGGTATCGGCATTATCGGCAGAACCAAAGAATTCAACTTCCGCCTCGCCATCTTCCAGGGTTACATCAGTATTTGATACCGTGAAGGTAGCAAAAGGAACGACCCCACCTGGCTCGGGTACAACGGATACTGCTTTTCTTCCACAGAAATCAGCATACTCAATTTCCCAGTCAAAAAAATAGAAATAGCGATTATCCCCATCGCTGCTGGTTTTAATGCTTACCACATTATCAATAGTATAAGGATAATCCGTGCCATTGATCATGTGCAACAGGGGCTTTCCGGCAATTTGTACCAGTTCAAAGTCTTCACCAATTGGGATATCAAAATCGACTTCAACAACATGTTCTCCGGCATCGGGAACGGATACCGATTTGGAATCGATGATCGATCCCCCCTTGGTCCGTACTCCGATAAAGCGATTCCCGGAATCTTCAGAAAAGACCCGGATTGTTTTTAAGGTAAACGGCGAATACGCATCAAAGATCAATACGCCTTCACCATCGTCATCCCATTCGAACCCGTCATCAGTATTGGGTTCGCCTACGTTCTCCCGACGAACCATCTGAGCATAGACTTCTGTGGGATTTTGAATATCCGAAACGGTATAAACATCACCCGTTGCAAGCAGATCCCCACCAGTTGACTGATCGTACCAGCGGACAAACCCAGGGCCATCTTTAAGGGCTCTTAAAGTAACTGTACTATTTTCACAAACAACATCTGCATTCCCTTCAATTTCCACGTCGATCAATTGAGCATCGGTAACGATAGCGGTTGTACTCAATCGATTGTTGAGAAAACGAACATCCTCCAGGCCATTTGGATCGGATAGCTCTACCACCACCTCATAACTTCCTGCAGCCACTCCGGTAATGGGAGTAGCGGTATACTCTATCCGTTCCCCAGGTTCAAGTGAGCCTTCCCAGGTGACAGTGCCATCCGTTGATGAAGCACCGGAGAGTGTGTAATTAATATTCAGGGAAGTCAGCGTATTTTGTCCGCCATTTTCAAAATGGACGGTCAAGGCTAATTCATTGTTACAATTATTATTACTGGAGCGTGCATCCAGGATAATCACATCATTCGCTCTGGACACTGGCGGTGTGGGCGTATGCCCCTGATCGATCAGGTAATCATAAGCCGCTTTGACATCGATCATGCCCATGCCATAAGTATTATCTTCGCCCGTGGGGCCCAGGTCGATACAAGAATTATAGAGCGCCAGCATGATATCCGTTCCTACCAAGTCTGGGAAAGCTTCTTGCAATAAGAGGATGGCTCCGGCAACGTGGGGAGAAGCCATAGAAGTTCCCCAAAGTAATGCATAATCTCCATTGGTTGAAGCCGAACGAATAGCAGAGCCTGGTGCAGAAACTTCAGGTTTGATAGCCAGGGAGCTGGTACTTCCCGGTGCACAAGGTGTTGGTCCCCTGCTTGAAGAAGAGCTAATTGGCCAACTAGGATTATTAGCATCAATATTCCCAACAGAAAAAACTTTTACCAAATCTTCTGCTATAAACGCCGGGGCGGTAACTGTTCCTGATGAAGGTCCAGAATTTCCTGCTGAAAAAGTCATTGCGACTCCCACAGCATAAAGGGCGTTAGCCGTAATCAGGGAAAAGCTGGGATATCCATTACATAAATCAGAACTAGTTCCTCCTCCCCAAGAGTTGTTGATCACATTTGGAATGTCATCTGAAGTGCCGATATTGCCATCCGGGTTAAGCGCCCATTGGAAGGTTTGCCCGATTGATAATACAGAACCTCCTGAAAAGCCATCGCAAGCATCTCCAGGAGTACTTCCTCCAAGATTGACTCCTCCCCCAATCCAGTGGGCATCAAACGCAACACCAATCGTGTCATGTTGCAACCGATCAAGCCCCACTATGGTTCCTGTAACATGAATACCGTGATTATCTAGTTGCCCATTTACTTGTGTGCAGGGTTCTGGATCACCTTGCCCAGACCAGGCTTCATCATGAGGCACCCATTGTCCCCAATATTGGCTTTTAAGTGCCGGGTGGTTTTCGTCTCCTCCGGTATCAATAATCATAGCTTTGGTACCATAGCCCGTATAGCCTAAATCCCACATAGCATCCGCATTGATCGCCTTTAGTCCTTGCTCGGCGGCAACAGAAGTAGCAGGAGCTGGAGCACTAAGTTCTTCCTCATAACCCACAATTTTAGCTTTCCAATTGTCCTGGATCAGGGCCACTTCGTCCATCCGGGCCAATTGCTCAATCATATTGCGGTGGGCGCTGAAGAAAATGGCATTGGTGATCCAAAGCGTTTCAATACTGTTGGGATCTACCCATTCAGACTCTTCGAGCATGGCCACAATAGGCGGCTGTGTCTGATCGGCCTTTTCCTGAAGCAGGGGAATCAGCGTTTTTACGCGTTCCGCCTTGGGTGTATTATTGGCATTGAATTGGCGCTCTAGCTCAGCAGCATCAACGCGGTCTTCCAGTATGATAAAAACGTTATGGTAAGCTTCCGGATCTGCATCGATCAACACTTGCAGATCAGGGTGTATCTTTTCATTGGTCATTTGCGCCTGGACGGAAAAGAACAGACAGGAAAACAGGGTGATAAAAAATATGTGTCGCATCTTAAGGTATTAACTGAATTAAAAAAAAGGTTGCAGGTAAAAAACGAGTACGAAAAAACGTAATAAATGTTAAAATTACAATTTTTTATTGATAGATTCTGAGTGTTTGTCGTGAGTCAGTCATCAGACAGCTAGTTCGTTTCTACATCTCCATTGATAAGCGTTTCCACATCTTTATGTCAATACTCAGATCAACCCTGCCGTTTCAACGGTGGGAAATCTGAAAACAAGCTTAAGGTTTCAACCACTTTTTCAAACACCAGGGCAACTTGATTATTAGCGATGCGATAGGGCTACCTTTACCAATTCGTTCAAATAGTAAGAGGATGAGCTTCGATGACTTAATCTCTGGAGTGCATGGGGCTTAATCTCTGGAGTGCCTGGGGCTTAATCACCGGAGCGCCTGGGGCTTAATCTCTGGAGTGCATGGGGCTTAATCTCTGGAGTGCATGGGGCTTAATCTCTGGAGTGCATGGGGCTTACCCACCATTAAAATGGTGGGTTGATATTTTGATTTTCTAAAGAGATTATCATTTTTGGGCTTGGTTTTAGTTAAGTAGTAAGGCAAAAAATGTGCCTTGACAAATTAAATTAATTGCCTAACCCCTTACTTTACTTGCTTTAATCTAAAACTATTAACTACTAACCACACACTACTAACCTACTTCACCTCAAACCTGCCTTCTTCTACTCCTGTGTTAATCTTGCGGTTGGAGAAGTTGATCTTGGTATAGTCTTCGGGGCTTTCGCGCATGATGATGGAGGAGACGAGCAGGTCTTGCTTTCCAAAATAAATGTCGATGCCGGAGATGTATTCTTTCAGCTTTTTATCGGTGGGCTTGAGTTTAACCAGGTAAGTGTCGGGGCTTTCCAGTAAATCGTATTCGAAATCTTCTCCGATGTTGAGTACGTCGCCGCGCAGACTGTGGTTGACCATACTGCTGATCTCCTGAAACATCTTATTGGACTGCAGGTTGAACTCGTTGATATTGCCCTCGTCATTGACGACCATATTTTCATCATTGATCACCACGATGTAGGAATAAGGCTCCATGTACTCCCAACGCAGGCGGTTTTCCTGCTTGTAGAAAAACTTGCCGGAAGACTCAATATCTTCTTCTAGAAAGCTGAGATGCTTTTTTTGTACAAAATCGCAGACGATGGACTCCGTAGTCTCTGAAATTTCATTGAGCTGCTTGCGGAAAGCTTCCTGATCTTTGAGCGGAGTGAATTCCTGTGCGGAAAGAGGAATGATAAAGCCTATGAGTAGGATTGTATAGAGTATAATTCGCATGATAATTATTTTTGAATAAAGGGACAAGGGATCATTGGAGACAAAAATAAATAGGCGTTGTTTATTAATCGAATTTTGGGGTTGAATTGTTGTGTAGGTTTTTGTATTTCTCGCAAAGACGCAACGTCCGCAACGTTTAGAAAGAACCTCGCGGACGTTGCGTCTTTGCGAGAAACTTATCTCTGTTTTTAAACAACTGCCAGATTAGCTTCCACTTGAGTATGGCGAAGGCGGTGAAGTAGCCGGAGAACAAAGCTCCTCCTACCCCAACGGTGATTATGTCCTGCCCGGTTAGGTAGTAGTTTTTGATAGGCGTATAGGGGCGCAGCCAGTTTTGGCGGAAGCGGGCGGGGGTGTGTTCCAGGCCGTAGATCTCTCCGTGCTGGTAGTTGGTAAAATGGCGGGTGGAGAGGGGGGTGGAGAACTCGACATACTCCAAATGAGGCTCCAGTTGGGGAAAGTGTTTTAGCAGGCCGCTCAGCATTTTTGATTTGATCGTTGTTTTGAGTTGGTTGTAAGCCTCCGGCCGCTTTTGCCAGTTGGTATTCTGCCACTGTTGCACCCAATGGTAGGGAAAAGGGCTGATCACCTGCAGGGTTGCCATACCAGGCTTGCGTTCCGGCCAGGAAGGATCTTTGGCCGAAGGGAAAGAGACATAGAGTAATGGCAGGGGGGCATCGGGATCTTCTTCATACTTTTCAAAGCCCTGATCAAAATTATTACCCGAATAGACCCAGTAGTTGCACTTGGGCAGCTTAAGGTCCTGATCACTGGCATTGAGACCAATATAGAGGCAGCCGTGGGCAATAGAAGGCCGGATTTTAGCGAGACTTTCGTACATCTTTTGAGGCAGGACACCTTCAGGCAGAAAACGCATCAGCGAGTTGTACGCTCCCGCATTGCTCACCACCCGTTTTGCCCGGAGCTGGTCGCCATTGGTCAGCTGTACGCCGACCGCTTTTTTTCCGTTAAGGAGTACCTTCTCTACTTCCGTTTTAATGACCACCTTGCCTCCATATTTTTCCAGTACGCTGATGAGTGTTCCGTGTATATTCGCAGCTCCGCCAACCGGGTAGGCGCCACCGTCCTGGAAGTGATCTTCGATCGCCACATGCACCATAAAGCTGGAGCGTTTGGGAGGCAGTCCGTAATTACCGCAGCGAGTGGCCAGGAGAGCGATCAGTTCTTCATTATCGGTGAGCGAACGCAGTACTTCATAAGTGGTTTGGTCTGACCACGGATAAAAGTTTTTACGCAGGAAATAACCCGCCGTCTTGCTGAGCCAGGGTGGCATGGTGCGTTCGCCAAAGAACATACCGCCGTAGGCACCCACCTGCTTCAGGAGCTCAAAATACCGCTCGATCGCCTGTTGTTCCTCCGGAAACTGTTTCAGTAAATAGGCCTTTGTCCGTTCGCGTCCTTTATACCAGGTGTAGTGATTATCGCCGATAATGGCTTTATCGTAGATCTCCCCCATATCCGCCCATTCCAGCTGCCCTTCTGTGACATAGTTGAACACCCGCGCCATCATGGAGTCGGGTTGGTTGACCTGGCCTACGTAGTGTACGCCGACATCCCACTCAAATTGTTTGCGTTTGAAGGTATGGGAATAGCCGCCGGGTACATAGTGGCGTTCCAGCACCAGTACCTTCTGCCCCGCTTTGGCGAGCAGGATGGCCGTGGTTAGTCCGCCGATACCGGAGCCGATGATGAGGGTATCGTAGGCTGTATTGGCTAACCGGGTATGATATTTAGGGTGTTTGATCAAGGGAAAAACGGTTTAACGGTTTAATGGTACAATGGTACAATGGTACAATGGTATAACGGTATAAAGGTATAAAAACGGTGTAATGGTGGAAAGGGAGTAAACGTTTTTTCCTGATATGCCGATTCCTGTTAGCTCTTGTTACTAGGGCTGTTGGGGGGTAGGCTCCAGTAATTGAGGTGAGGAGGTGTCTACCAGCAGGGTTTAAGCCTCTCCCCGGCCCTCTCCAGAGGAGAGGGAGGGCTTTTGGTGGGGACGAGACGTCCCCATAAGGTAAGTTGGAGACGAGGACGTCTCCAACAGCATATCGTTGGGTTAGGGACGAGGACGTCTCCAACAGCATATCGTTGGGTTGGAGACGAGGACGTCTCCAATAGCATATCGTTGGGTTAGGGACGAGGACGTCTCCAACAGCAAGCGATTAAAAAGGTGCAGCGCACCTTCATCTTGATAGTTAAAAAAAACAACATTTTTTTTGGTGCAGCGCACCTTGATATTGTAATCACATAAGCCTAATGGTTTGGAGATATACATTGGGCCTCACATAATATCAAGCTCCTCCGGAGCATGTAAAATCTACGCCGGAATTAAAACTACCAATAGGTTGCTCCGCTGGAGCAATTTTATTAGGTGTAGCTTTCGAGTATTTTCATACTGGTGGAATGGAGACGAAGACGTCTCCAACAGCAGAGAGACGAGGAAGTCTCCGACAGCATGTGACGGGTACGTCTCCAATAGCTTACGAGAACATTTGTAAACTAATCGTTTTTATTATCTTTATTGCATTACCTTTTTCGATCATAATGACAGCTTGATGGAATCAATTAAACAGCGACTTTCCTTTTTAAACCGGAGTTTGGTGGAGGAGTTATTGGCAGACTCCAAGATAGCCCAATTTCCAAAAGGGACGGAAATTCTGCGGGAGGAGCAGTACGTAAAAGTATTGCCGATTGTTGTGGAGGGCTTGGTGAAGGTATGTTCCACCTTTAAAGACCGGGAGTTGTTATTGTATTATATCGAACCATCACAGAGTTGTGTGATGTCCTTCTCTGCAGCTTTGTCCAACAAGCCCAGCAGGGTTTATGCCCGGACGGAGGAGGATTCAACTATTGTCCTGATACCCGCCGATAAGCTTCCCGTATGGATAAAGGCTTATCCTGATTTTAATGAATTATTCTACCGGCAATATGATCTGCGGTATTCTGAATTATTATATACCATTGAACAATTGCTCTTGAATAAAATGGACCAGCGGTTGTTTGAATATTTAAGAAATAAATCTACATTAATTAACCATAAACCCATAAAGCTCAGCCACGGGCAGATCGCTAATGAGCTGGGTACAGCCCGCGAAGTGATTAGCCGCACCATAAAAAAGCTGGAGACAGAAGGCAGGCTCGTACAAGGCCGGGACGGAATAGAAATAATCGGGAAGTAGTAACTGCAGTCACTGCTTTATACACACCAAGTCTATATCTTTGTATAAAAAGGATGAAAAACAAAGTCATTAAGCTCCTATTAGTTTGTGTTTTGTGCTTTTCATTGATTTATCTTCTTGTAAGCGTTATTAATTATTTCATTGCTTAACAAAAAAATTATTGTTATGAAAAAGAACATGGGTACTACCGATCGATTAATCCGGGTAATCATTGCTGCTGTCGTTGCTGTTTTATTTTTCACGAATGTGATTACTGGTACGCTAGGAATAGTGTTGTTGGTGTTGGCCGGGATATTTGTTTTGACCAGCCTGGTGAGTTTTTGCCCGTTGTATGCGCCTTTTGGGTTGAGGACGTGTAAGGTGAAGGAGGCGTCGTAACGCCGTAATGCCATAACGGCTTAACTGAGGTAACAAGGTGTAGGCTCCAGTAATTGAGATGAGGAGGTGTCTACCAGCAGGGTTTGAGCCTCTCCCCGGCCCTCTCCAGAGGAGAGGGAGGGCTTATGATGGGGACGAGACGTCCTAATAAGGTAAGTTGGAGACGAGGACGTCTCCAACAGCATGTGACGAGGACGTCCCCAATAGCAGGACCAGCTTCCCCCTGCTTTCAGTATTTCCGTTGTATCACGTCCATCACCAGGTGGAAGAGGTTGTTGGGAAGATCGGCGATGCCGAAGGCGTAAGGAGGGACCCCCTTGGAGCGATCGACGGAGCTGGTGTAGAAGATGAGGGGGATGTCGATGCCTTTTTGGAGGAGCGCTTTATGGAAGTCGAAGCCTTCGGAATAATTGGTTCCTCTTTTGATATCAGAGAGGAGTAGTTGGTAGTTGTTGGCCTGGATGAGTTCCAGGGCTTGCCCGGAAGAGGTGGCCAGATCGAATTTCAAGCCGATGGCTTCCAGGATACTGATCTCATACGTGATATTGTCCGAAAAATTGTCGATCCAGAGGGTGGGAAATTCGATCTTTTTCTCTTTGATATCGGACAGGCGTTCGAATAGCACATCTTTTACCTCGCCCGTCAAGGGTTGAACGCCTCTTTCTTTGATCGACTGATCCAGCCCGGTCTCTGCCTTATCGTAGGATTGAAATTTTTCGGGGTCGTTTTGTATTTCTTCGAGCAATTCGATGATGCCATCTCTGACCTGGTTGATGACCAGCGTTTCATCCTCATACTTGATCACTCCACGCCGATAATCCGAATTGGCTTTTTTGAAACGGGCCAGTAAGGCTAGTGCATCATTGACTAGCGCCGAACTGGATAGCGAAAAGATACTCTGCAGCTTTTTGAGCACCTGTTCTATTTTCCCTTTTATTAAATCGTCTTGCAGTTGGGTAATGGTTGCTTGCATGGTAGGTTAATTGGATTCAGGGGTAAATTTAGGAAAAAAATTAAGGGGGGACGGGGACGTCCCCGGAAGTAGGGATGGAGACGAGGACGTCTCCAGCAGGAGGTGGAGACGAGACGTCCCCATAAGCAGGATGGAGACGAGGACGTCTCCACCAGCATGTATTTTTAAGAGCATATATGGCTCATGGGTCCATGAGCCATCCTCACCAGCAGGTATTTTTATTTCTTTACGATTTTTTTGACCAACCGGGTATCCTGAACAATAGCTTCCAGGTGGTAGAGCCCGGCGGGTAGAAAATTGAGGTCTAACACTGTAGGTAGCGCACCATTTTGATAGAAGGTGGTGCGGCCCAGGTTATCCAGGATGCGTAGTTCGCCTTCTGCGGTGATGAATGCTTCTTTCCAGTTGAATTGGATCTGCTGGGTAAAGGGATTGGGAAATACCTCAAAGAGCGATGGATCGGTAGTCAGGTTTTGAGTGGAGACCGTGACGTCCTCTTCCAGTTGAAACCTAAAATTTTCGATCGCTTCGTAGTCGAGCTCTCCGAAGATGTTGGTAGGGCCACTGAGGAGGTAGACCCAGCCGTCGAGGACAAAGGAAGTTGGGGCCCAACGTGACCAGCCCGGGTGAGGCGGTAAGGCTTCCCATAGATCCAATTCCGGATCATAGGACCAAAATTCGCCTTCTTCCATTGAGGTGTGATCTTGTCCGTCGCCGCTTAAGACGTATCCTTTTCCTTCATAAGAAAATTGGGTGCCTGCTACCCGCCCTTCGGAAGGGAGTGAAGCCATCTCGGTCCACTCTTCTGTAGCCGGATCATAGCGGTACCATCGATTAGAAATGAAATTATCGCCATGTCCAAAGCCGGCATATACATAGTCGCCAATACCAAACTGAAAGGGATGATGCCGCGGTAAGCCCGGGAAAGAAGGCTTTTGCTCCCAGCTATCGGTAGCCATATCGTATTCCCACCAGTCATTTAGGTTGCCCTGTTGGGAGCCTCCCAATCCTACAAAAATTTTATCGTTGTGTGCAATAAAGGCAGGGTGTACCCTTGGTGTGCAGGGGCAAGGAGCCAATTCTGTCCATTCTTTTGTAACCGGATCAAACATCCACAGGTCGTCCATATAAGCCGACCCGCTGAAGCCGAAGCCAAAATAAGCTTTACCGTCCCAGGTATCGCCGATCCCGAATCCGCGGGGTCCACCCGGGAAGTCGTCTAATTGGGTCCAGGTTTCTGTTGTGGCATCGTATTCATAAAAATCGTCGACGTAAGCAAATTCGGATGCTCCGGCAACAAAATACCCTTTATCTTCGAAGGCGAAGGCGTAGGAGTGATCGGTAGCTGCCGGTATCGGTAGGGGGCCGACTAGTTCCCATTCTTGCTGGGCGGAGATAGTAGCTAAAGTGATTAGCGTAAAAAAAAGGGTATAAAGTAATTTCATAATGATAATTTATTATGTGAATTTGTTTAAGCGGCAAATCAAAATTGCTTGTAGAATAATTTGTTCGAATGAAATTGACT
>CAZHOV010000190.1:0-10680 GCA_964534315.1 uncultured Saprospiraceae bacterium
TCTTTTTTTAGCTAAGTAACGATTTATTTTAATATGTTTTATTTCACTTTTAAAAGAAAACTACGTTTTCCGTAGTTTTCAATAATTAATAAATTTTTTGTGTATGTTTCTGGTATACTTGACGGACTATCTATTTCCCTTTCTTGTGATTGTACTGAAAACCCTGATCTTATAATTAGTTGCCTTGTACTCATAGAGCCAAGAAGTAGTGAGAAATCCATTGCAATATTTTTACTCGTATATTTATCAACAAGGGCGGTTTGAAATATTTCACTTTCAACACTCTCGTCATTATTATATAAAAAAAGATGATTATTCCTGATTCCTATGGAGGTATTCTGCGCTTCTGTTTTTGCATATGGTAGAAGACAGAATGCGAAAAATATTATTTGAAAATTCGTTTTCATTAGATGTAAAATTTTTAAAGGCTATCCTCAAAAGAAGATAGCCATTTTTTTAGATTAATATGTCAATTTACGTCACATACAAGTGCTACTGGATCACTCCTCTTCCAAAACAACAAAAGTTTATACCCATCTCTTAAGTGTAAATAATAAAAACTTCAAAAATCCTTTGGATAGTATATGGTAAAAGCCTATTTTAAGGCATCTATAAGAGCAATAAACGCAATTTATTGTGTTTATTGGGGTGTTACAGGACCACGGTCAAGGTTTAGAAGCGCATGCAATGCCCACCTTATACAAATCTGGTTCCCGAAACATGGCGTTAAGCGTGTTGGACCCACCACCGCTCCATCCAGTCCATCCAGTGATACCGACTCTTGACAAATCAATATAGGAATATTGGCGACCAAGCGCTCGTAAAGCTGCTGCCGGAATCGGCGAAATTGGAGAATGTGGGGATGTGAAAAACGGTTGTTCCGAAAATGGGCGGCTTAAGCCGCCCATTTTCGGAACAACCGTTTTCGGAGCAGATTGAAATTCCATAGGTTGCCTGTCCAAAACCTGAAAACATGGACGAGCACAAGCGCTGAAAAAATCCAAGGGTCATTTTTTCACCAGCCGCATACCTCCCCGCCGCCCGTTCACTTCAAAGGACAAAAGGTACATCCCGCTCGGTAGCGCCTCCCAGTTTTTGCTCACCGTCTCGCCCGGCTGTACCCGGAACATTTCCAGCAGCTTTCCTTCCAAGTTCACAAGTTCAAGAATCACCGGCCGTTCCGCTGCTGCGGGCAAAGTCACATGCACCACGTCGGCGAAAGGATTTGGCGAAGCCGAAACGAGCGGGAGGCTGGCTAGTGTCCTGGTCGTCGAAGTCATGATTTCCGGATTGCCGAATACGGGGCGGATGATATGGGGGATGGTTTCGCCAAAAATAGCACTCAGCTTTTCCCAGTTTCCTTCTGTCCCTCTGGTTATCCAGTCCCGTCCATGAACGACGTCATTGTCGAAAATAAGTACGGTATTTCCCGGTACCGATTCCTGAAAAGAGAACAAGTAATGGCCCGCTTCCAGGTAAATGGCCTGCGGCAATTGCCAGACGGAAATTCCATTTAAAAAAGCGAAACTATCGGGCGAGACCATGCCCGAAGCGTAAATCTTCTCAGTGGGCAGGCCCCATTCCATTTTCCAAACGGCGGCCTCTACTTCCACTGAATCGAGGGTAAAAAAACCGACCTCGATGCCGGAAAGAGAATCGGGGTTTTCAATTTCAAAATCTATCCCGTACCCACCCTGAAAGTCTGAAAGAAAATCCAAATAGGAGCCCGTGCTGTAAACCAAGCCGTCCGTATAGTCGAGCACTTGGTCGCTGATGGTGATGTCCCGATAACTGGTACTGAAAACTTTCCCCTCGTGCAAGTATTCCAATTGCACTTCGAAGATTCCAGCATCCTCCGGCAGGAAGGATTCCGAAATTTCAAAGACCTCAAAAGATTGAGCAGGCACCATTTGCACCGCCGAACTTTCAGAAAAAACTATTGTTCCACCTTTCCGAATGGTCACTTTCATTTCCACCTCGGATAAGTTGAAGTCGGCCATGTTCTGAATGACAGCCTGAAAATCATAAGGCTTCAAATGACGGACATGCCCCGTGAGGTAAGGGTTGTCCATGTTTAATTCTACGACCATAAGCGGGTGGGAAGGTTTGCCCATTTCAATTTCCCGCACCAAATCGGAGCCCCACTCGCTCACGAGCAGATTGCCGTTTGACCGCATGGCCAGTCCCCGCATCCGGCTAAAAATGGCCAAGCTCCCATCGCCGTCGGTAGGCGAGGGGCCAGGGGATCCAGGAAAGTAATCAGGTGTCTTTTGACCCACAATGGTACTCACTGTACTGTCGGACAGGTCTATTTTTCGAATGACCCCATTGGTGCCGTCGGCCACGAGGAGGTTGCCTTCACCATCCACCACCACATCTTCGGGATAGGCAAAAAGGGCCACATCGGCGGTGCCGTCCTGATAGCCGGGGAAGCCAGAGCCGCTCAGGGTGGTCACCTCGCCCGTTGGCGAAATTTTGCGGATGGCATGGTTAAAGGCATCGGCAGCATAGACGTTTCCTTCTGCATCCGCATCTATGCCCCAAATGACGTTGAAGCGGGCCTCTGGTCCATTTCCATCCACAAAACCATAGTCGAAACCTCCGGCCAAGGTGCTGACCATTCCATCAGGTGTGATGATGCGGACGGCCACATCGTCGGCTACGTAAATGTTTCCGGCATCGTCACCGGTAAGGGCTCGAGGGGTGGCGAATGTGGCTTCGTCGAGCGGTCCGTCGTCGAGGCCATAGGTGCCCGTTCCTGCGAATACGGTCACTTCCGGCTCCGGTGTGCTCAGGTCGATGTGCATGATTTGGCTGTTGAAGTTGCTCGTGGCGAGGAGGTTGCCATCCGGCAAAATGAGAATGCCTTCGGGGTTGTTGAAATCTGGCCGGTCGAAAATGTCGTTTTCTCCCGCCACCAAGGTGACTTCGCCGTCCACGCCTATTTTTTTAATGGAATTGCTGTACTGGTCCATCACGTAAACGTTCCCCTCGTCGTCAATGTCCATTCCTTTTGGATTGTAAAATTGGGCATTTTGGGCTGCGCCCAAACGATAGCCCTCGGTGTAGGTACCCGCCAAGGTGGTCACGTTCGCCTGCTCGGGCGATAGCTTGCTGGTGAAACGGTACATGCCACCTTTGGTGGCCGAGGTGATATTGCCACCAATCCAGCCGGCTGTGGGGGATTTGAAGTCAATGGCCCACAGGCCGGGGCCGTCCATGAGGTGCCAAGTATCGCCGCTGTCATGGGTGTATGCGATGTTCGTTTCCCCAAAAATGACATTGGAAAAAAGGTAGGTGCCTTCCGTGCCCGGCACATATTCGAGGGAGCCGGCAATGGGGTTGGCGGGGATGGTGATTTCCTCCCAGGTGGCGCCGCCGTCGGAGGTGCGGAAGGCCATATTGGGAGCCGCCGCACCCGATGAAAAGGCGGGGGATACGGCAATGCCGTTCATCTCATCTGCAAACGCCACGCCGAGGAGGGCCCTTCCGGCGGGAGCCACTTGCACCGTCTCCCAGGTCAGGCCCCGGTCAGCAGAATGCAAAATCCGGCCGAATACCGTGGTGACCCACACCTGGTCGCCCTGCGAGTCAATGAGGCCATTGGCGGAATAGCCCGCACACCATTCGCCGGGCAGAATGTCGGGTATTTCGATAGTCTGCCAATTGTCCCCGCCGTCTTCGGTGCGGTAAATGACCACTTCATTCGGGGCGGTTCGGGCAAAGCCGAAAGTCATCCCTTCGTTTTCATCCCAGAAAAAAAACTCTCCCGGTGTGCGGTCATCGATGAAGAATTGTTCTGTCCAGGTTTGCCCGCCGTCGGTGGTTTTATAGATGGCTCCTTCGGTGAAATTGGGCTGGGTGCCGGCACTGACGAAGGCCGTCAAATTGTCAAAAGCATAAATGCAATAGGTTGCAAAATTTGGATTGGAAAATGGAAGGCCGCCCGTGTCCCAGGTTTCGCCGCCATCGGTGGTGCGCATCCATTCGTTGGTGGGGGTGTTGAAGGTTATTCCGTCAAAAGTCACGGCCCATGCCGTTTGCTCATCCACTGTGCTCATGGAAATGATGCTGCGGCCGCTTTCGGTAATCCCCGTTCCACGGGAAATAAATTGAGCGAATAAAAAATGGGGTAAAATGAGTAGGGTGTAGAGTAATAAGTTTTTCATGGTGAGGAGTTTTTTGAATGAAAAAAGGTGGTGATAATTTATTTATGGTGAACCGTACCGCCTTACCGCCGAACTGGGGTTCGGCGGTACGATAGGCACTATTTTTTGATTATTTTTTTGGTAAAAAATTGATTCCCAACCCACGCTTTTAAAAAATAAAAACCACTCGGAAAATCCGATATATCCATTTCTATTTTATCAGAATATGGGAGGCTTGATTTTTTCAGGATGCTCCCATTATTCGAGACGATTTCCAGGTTGA
This sequence comes from uncultured Saprospiraceae bacterium, assembly GCA_964534315.1. Classification (GTDB taxonomy): domain Bacteria; phylum Bacteroidota; class Bacteroidia; order Chitinophagales; family Saprospiraceae; genus CAZHOV01. Next base: position 4,432 of record CAZHOV010000190.1, read on the forward strand.
TTTTTTCCGCGCTTATATTTTTCGGAAAATAAAAATTAAAATACCCGGAAGTGGGGTTCGGTGACATTTCTATATTCTGAGAAAATACATTTTCATCAGTCGGGGTAGGCACTTCCAAATTCCATTTGTAGATCTGCCCTTGGGTATCCGACCAGATATTGCAGCAGGTGGCCACGCCGTGTTCGTGGTCTACAAAATCCATAGCGATGATGCGGGTGCCGTCGATTATTTCCCATGTTTCCCCAAAATCATAGGTGATGACAGTACCCTGCCCGCCGGCCCCAAAGGTCTGGTGCCCACTTGTGACGAACGTCCCATCGGTGTTGGGGATGTAATGCGAGGCTGCGGTGGTCACACCGGGAAAGGCTTCATTCCAGGTTTGCCCGCCGTCCCTGGTAACCATGACAATAGGCTCCGGCTGGGGAAGGTTTGGGTTAAAAGGAAAATCACTGCCGATTAAAAATTCCTGCGTGTTTTTCATCGCAATATTGGTGCAGCGCAGTTCCATGTCGACCAGTGGGGTGGAGATGCGTTCCCAGTTTTTTCCCCGGTCAGTGCTCAGCCAGTACGTGCCAGAAGAGCGCCCCATCATAATGGTGTCCCCGACCACATCATAGGAAGAATTGGCGGAATAGGCGATGCCGGTAAGTTCTGTCGAATCCAGCTCTGGAATGGAAGTGCCTGGTGCTTGGCCGATGGAATCAGAGCCGGTGTGTGACCAAGAGGCCCCTCCGTCGGTGGTGAAACTGGAGACAAAAAAAGCGTTCGCCGTGGTATCTGCTCCACCTACCCAGCCTTGGTTTTCATCAAAAAAATGCACGAATATAGGGTTGAAAGGATAACTATCTATTTCTTGCCAGGTGGCGCTTCCATCGGTTGTTTTGAAAAGTCCAGATGAAAAAACCGCTGCGTATGCGGTCATGCTGTCCAAGGGTTCGATGTCGACACCGAGGGCCATTTCACTGTTGGGCATGGGGGTGCTTTTCCATTCAGTACTGCCATCTGCCAAGCGGTGAACGACGGGCACTTCGCCGGCTGGCGTGGGAAAGGCATCATAAGTGGAAAATACCCAAACCGAATAATCTGGGGCCATTTTTATCGACCATACCCGATGGAATTGTGGCAATATTTCCGTGCCGATGCTTTCCCATTGGGCCTGGAGGATAAGTGGGAAAAATAAAATGGGGAGTAATAATTTTTTCATGATTAAGAGTTTTTTGAATGAAAAAGGTGGTGATGGTTTATTTTTTTTGCTCCAAGGTATTTCCGGTTTCCTTTGTTTAATAAAGAAGCATTGGCTGTACCATACTCCAATGACATGTTTTTTCTTTTTTACTTTTTGTAACGGTTTGTGCAACTGTAAATGGGCGCACAAACCTCATTTACAGTTGCACTTCATTCGCTACCGATTTAATTCACTTTGAATATTTTTTTGGACAATCTGGAATTATCATCAAAAACTAATTCTAATACATACATTCCTAATTCAAGATATTGAAAGTCAATACTGGTTTCATTAAAGTATAGTTTATTCGATTGGATGATTTTACCACTAATGGTAGATAGCCTATACTCTTTCAAAATCTTTGAAGATTCGACGAAAATATAGCCCGTGGTTGGATTTGGAAAAACCTCAATTTTATTTTGGGTTGCAATATCAATTGAACTTACAAATATATCTCCTTGCCACTTGTACATAGCTGGCTGATTTGACGAAGATATTATTCCCCTTGATGTCCATCCAAGATTGGGTGAGATAAATTCCGTGCCTCCAAATGGAATATCAGTATTTATCGTTTCCCAGTTTCTCCCAAAATCAGTAGAATATGCAGATACTCTGTTATTAGTTGATGAAGCAAGGCTTGATGTTCCAATCAATACACTATCTGTTGTTGGTATATATTCGATATTTGAAATTGATATTCCAGGACTTGAAGTAATATTACTCCATGATTCTCCTCCATCATTGGTTTCCGCAAATGATGTATTGAAGGAATTAGCATTAAGAGCTATTCCACTTAGGGAATCTCTAAAAGCAACTGACAGAATGAGCGCATTATTTCCAAGTGATGTATTGAATGCTTCCCATGTAAAACCTTTATCCTTACTTCTATAAACTCTTCCTTTATTGGTTCCAAACCAGACGTGGTTTCCTATAACTTGACAAGAATTGTTTCCTGAACTCAAAAGTGTATATTCGTCACTCTGAAACGAAGGAATATTGCTCGAACTAACTATTTGCCAAGATTCTCCTCCATCTTGAGTTGTTGCTATCGATTGCCTGTTTATAATAACGCCTTCTTGTTCATTAAAAAACCTAATCCATACCCCGCCTGCAATATTATTGAATTTTTCAACCCAAGTTTCTCCCCCATCTTCTGTTTTAAAAACCCCTCTCCCATTACCGTTATTATAATCTTGTGTCGTGACAAATGCTGTATTGGAATCAAAAGCTTCAATATCAAAACTTATTCTGCCCTCGGCTTCTTCAATATCAAAGGTTTGCCAAGTCAAACCTCCATCCACAGTTTTTAATACCCTTATGATGTGATTTAGCGGTATTCCACTACCTGTATTTTGGTCAAAAGCAATAGCCCAAACAATATTTTCATCAACAACCGAAATATCGAATACGCCATAGTTTGTAGGTAAAATTCCAATTGCTTGTTCTTCCCAGCTTTGAGCATTCAAAGACTGAAATGAAAGAAATGACAATAAAAGAGTGACTGACAAACTAAAAATGGCTCTTTGCCCAGCACTAATTCCTGAGCCGATACTTTTCCATTGGGCAAATAACTTTGAATTGAAAGGAATGGAGAAAAATAAAATGAATGTAAATATTTGATTTTTCATTTTGTTGATTTTTATTGGTTAGAAAATAGCAATGCCCCCCCTTTCGAGCAAGGATAAATGACAGTTAGGAAATGACAGTGCCAATAACTTAAAAGAAATCAGCTGCTTATTAATATCAAAGGTGGGGAGTTTGGGTTTTTCTTCCTGACAACTATGTAACATTGACTAGCAACAATGTTACATTTTGGGAAAATCAAGGTATTTTACCCTTTCTTTTCCTCTTTTGGAGGATAGCCAAATGCTTCTATGTAGCATTTAGAAAAATAACTAGGTTCGTTAAAACCAACTCGATAAGCAACTTCATTGACTCGGAGATGGGTATTTTGGAGTAGTTGTTTAGCAAAATGAAGCCGAATCAGCCGCATATAGACCGCAACAGATTTGCCAGTCAAGGCTTTTACCTTACGATAGAGTTGTTGGCGACTCAAGAACATATCTTTGGCAAGCGCATCTACTCCATATTCACTATCATCCAACCGCTTTTCGATATAATTCCTTATTTTTTGAAGAAAAACGGTTTCCTTGGAAAGTTGTTCTTCCTTTGTTGCTCGCATAGGATTTTGGCGCGCATAATGCGCTTGAAGTTTTTTTCGGATTTCGATTAACTTTTCCAAGCGAATCATCAGTTCCCCTTTATCAAAAGGTTTGTCAAGGTAGGCATCTGCCCCCGCTTCCAATCCTTCCAATTTAGATGTATGGTCGGCTTTTGCCGTCAATAAAACGATAGGAATATGGCTCGTTCGCTCATCTGCTTTTAGCTGCTTTGTGACTTCGTATCCATCTACTTTAGGCATCATGACATCACTAATAATGATGTTGGGTAGATGCTCTTTCGCCACCCGAATACCTTCTTCGCCATTTATAGCCGTCAGGATACGAAAATGGTCTTGCAGGCAAGTAACCAGATACTGAATCACATCTTCATTATCTTCGATAATTAGTGCGATGGGATGGTCGATATTTTCCAAAACGGGAAAGTTCACAGTAGTTGAGGAAGCTAAAAAGTTGGAAGCGTCCGTCATTCCGTCTTTATCTCTTTGAGGCGCATTTTGAGTAATCGGTAGTCGTATGATGAATGTCGTTCCCTTGCCTATGGTACTACTCACATGAATTTCGCCTTTCATCATTTCTACCAATTCTTTGGTCAATGCCAGTCCAATGCCTGTTCCTTCTCCTAGTCGCGTGTTAGAATTGTCTACTTGATAAAATCGGTCAAAAATAAACGGTAATTTATCATCAGGAATTCCCACTCCAGTGTCGCTTATTTCAAATTCAAAAACAGATTTATTTTGCATAGTTCGTTTTTGAAGATGTACCGTGATATGTCCTCCTTTATCGATAAATTTTATGGCATTGGATAAAAGATTAGCCACGATATGCCGTAATTTCTGTGGATCAAAATCCATTGTTAAATTAGCTTCGTTACTATAAAAATGAAGCCGAATATTATTGCTAGTTGCCAACACAATATATGCTTCCATTTCCATTTGTAAAAAGGCGACAATATCACTATTTTGATACTCTATTTGAAGAGCCCCTGATTCGATTTTGGATAAATCTAACATTTGATTAACTAGGTGCAATATGTTTTGACTATTGCGCCGAATAAGGCGCGATTCTTTATCATATTTACCTTTTATGTGACTAGCCATACCGTTGATAACGGTAAGAGGGGTTCTAAATTCATGGGTGATGTTCGTATAAAAGCGGTCTTTGAACTGGTTTATTTCTTGCAGCTTTTGATACTCAAGTTCATTTATTTTTTTTGTATTTTCCGCCGTTTGCAACTCTAGGAATACCTGTTGTTTTTCCGCTTCATTTTCCTTAATTCGATAGGCAAAACCTAAGGCGAAAAAAATAAATTCCAAAGAAGTAAACAGCAGTAAGCCACGGTAATCCGTTGTAGAAATTCTCCCCTTATTATAGTAAACGATAGCTATATAAATAACAGCTATAATCATGCAAGCTACACCGAAAATTAAAAAATATTTTCTCTTTGTGGGTATTTTCTTTAAATAGAAAAAAAAGACAATAAACAGTAAAGCAATAGGTGTTGTTAACCAAAAGAGTCTATCCAAACGTTCATTAAACCAAGTCAAAGGATGTTCAAAATCAATATATAACTTAAAAAAATCGTAGGCTAGGGAAAATAAAACTATAATTCCAATCCAGTAAAACAACTTATCCCAAATGGGTAAAAATTGTTTTAAATCAAGGTATGTTCTGATAAAAAATAAAAACCCAAAAATGGCAATATGAGAAGAAAGCTGAAAGCTATGATAAATTTTTGGATACGTTATGAATAGTTCGGGATGTAGCGCACCTAGCATGTTACTTGGATATAAATTATAAATCAACATACTAATACAAAAAAGCAAATAGTAGAGTAAAGATATTTCTCTGAGAAAAAAGAAAATACCGAAGGTAAAAACAATCATCCCCAGTAAACCTCCCATATAAATAAATATTTCGTAGTTTCTACCTCCATATTTTCGCATTTGTGTTGTTTCAAGCGGAACTATAAGGAATTTTCTCCCATATTTTGGGGAATAAGGTACTGGCTCGCCAATGCATTTTATCTTTATAAAATACGTCAAATATGCTGATTCAAAAAGAGGTAATTCAAATCCAGTCTTCGCTATTGTCTGCAAAAAATGTGTTCGCTTATTATTCGCTTGAAAGGAGTGCAAGTTTCGAACTGTAGATATACTTTCTATGTATTCAGAAGTGTATGGATTTTTCACATATAAGTATGCTGTCTTGGAAAGTATGGGAATCAATAAGTAGAACCTATCGGCGAAGGGATATGGAGCATAATCATTTTTAAGGGTAAATTTGAGCCAATACGTTTCACCATCTACTAGGGTATCCTGAGGGTTAATCAGGTTAAAATTTGGCTGAAAGTCCGAAGCACCAACACTTTGTACACTTAGATTATTAGTATCTCGAAAAAAATAAATTACTTCATTAATTGATAGTAGGTCGCCTTTAAATGTCCGAATACTGTCTGTTTCACAAAGCGGTAGCTGAAAAAAAGACCATACTTTGCTATTCACTAAGAAAAGTAAGAGAATACTAAGTATAACCTTATTTGTAAACATAGGTGCAAAATGAGGTAAACAAGAAGATGCATATTAGTAAAGTAAAACTCAGGGTAAGTCTTGTAGAACCTTGATAATCCCTCTTATTAGAATTAGTGTCAAGATTTTTTGTAATAAGGTTTTTCATATTTATTGTTTTTAAATTCTGACTAACGGTAAATTTTTCATCGTAAAAATACCCTAAAAATTTTACTCGTTAGCTTGAGAAATTAATCGGTTTCTCTGATGTCGGGAATGGCCCCCAACACAAAGGAATACAACCCTCGCCCTCCCACCAACAAGCCAGTCCCACGCA
>CAZHOV010000191.1:0-8243 GCA_964534315.1 uncultured Saprospiraceae bacterium
GTGGGAAAGTAGGAAAGTGGGAAAGTGGGAAAGTAGGAAAGTAGGAAAGTGGAAAATAGGAAAGTGGGAAAGTGGGAAAGTAGGAAAGTGGGAAAGTGGGAAAGTAGGAAAGTAGGAAAGTGGAAAGTGGGAAATTTGGAGAATGGGAAATTTGGAAAGTGGGAAATTTGGAGAATGGGAAATTTGGAAAGTGGGAAAACAGGAAGTATGAAAGCAAGTTGGTGTCCGGTAGTTTTATAGTGGCGTAGTTTTTAGGGGTTGTAATCTGAGCCTTTTAGCCCTCGCCACTTTTGAGCTCTTTTTCCATTGTTTTTGGCAGGCAAAATCTGTTATCGCAGGTGTTTTTTTTCTTGCCATTCATCAAGCTGCGGCCGGTAAGGGTCTTCATTGCCCGCTGGATAAAATTGGGGCAGATTACTAGCCCTAAATCAAAACATTTTTTTATTTTTGAAGTATGTTTATTTTAGAAAAGCTAAATACTTTGTAATCTAAGTTAATTAATAGAATGTGGAAAAAGATTATCCACAGGTGTTAAAAAATTTAGGTTACAAAGTATTGAATACACTACAAATAAAGTAAGGTATTTTGGTACTATGAAGATAGAAATTCCACTTTTGATCGTCTTTTTTGTGCTGTTTGCTACAAGCTGTGTAAATGAGCCTTCCGTTCAGTTGGCGCAGGAGGGCGTTCGCTTGCAAAAACAGCTTATCAGAGCTCATTGTGCTATGGAGCAACTCAACCGCGAGTCAAAGAAGCTATGGGACACGGTAGTATATGCAATGAATGAGCAACTACCCGCTACCATGCCAGCGGATGAACGCCGTAATATGCTTAAGGTGCGTAGCGCCAGCCTCATTCGGATGTTTGAGGTCTACCCAAGATTGCCGGATAAGGTACAAAATCAGGTAGATGAAGCCGAGCGCAAAGACCGGCAGCTAGCAGCGCGCATGAAAGCACAGGTGGATACCATTAAGTTTTACGAAAACCGGATTAACGATTTTATGAAACAAGTCGCTGTTTTGCACCCTGATAGTGTTAAAATCTGGCAGATGCGATTTTCGGCCAGGAATTGTCAATAATTTTCGTTCCAGTTTGATCAGTAATTTAAAATCATTGTATTTATGAGAACAACTATTTTACATTGGAGTAAGATTGGGGTATTGGCCATAAGTTTTTTCTGGACGATAACTTCGTGTAATCCGGATGAACCTGTTCCCTCCATTGATAACACCTCAGCGGCACCTTCTTCTGACAGTGAAGTGCCTTTGGCTTGGAATACCCTTTATTTAGAAATAGAACGTTTTACGCCGGGCTACCGCCCGCCGGTTTCGGCCCGTACGCTCGGCTACATAGGCTTGGCCGCTTACGAGTGTGTACAGCCGGGTATGCTAAAGCAAAATAATTCTCTTAGAGGGTATCTCCCAGGCTTGTCTATCCCCGATCCTGAGCCGGGTGAGGCTTACCACTGGGAATTGGCGCTGACGGCTACCTACGTAAGGATGTTTGAGCTGATGATGCCAGAGGCACCTGCAGAGCGGCTATTTGAAATTTATAGCTTGCGCACAGATTTGTTTTTGAAATTTCAGCAGGAGGTATCCGATGGTGCTACCTATAGCCGTTCTATTCTTTACGGCACGGCAGTAGCGGAGGCCGTCTTTGAATGGTCAGCAACTGATGAGGCAGGCCATGAGGCTTTTCGGCGAAACAGCGACCCGGACTACGTACCGCCTGCCGGCCCCGGTTTGTGGCAGCCTACTTATCCGGACTATCTGCCTGCCCTTCTTCCTGCCTGGGAAAATGTACGCACTTTTGCGGCTGATGGCTCAGAAGTATGCCCGGATCCACTGCCTTACAGCGAAGACCCTGGCTCAGCTATTTACCAGCAAGCGCTGGAGGTGGTGCAACAGTGTGCCATCGCCAAAGCTGACCCGCAATCTGAGCAGCGGTGGATTGGCGATTTCTGGAGTGATGATTGCCCTATCCTGACTTTTACACCTTCCGCTCGTTGGATTGCTATTACGAATCAGGTGATCGAAAATCAAAACCCGGATTTGCCGCGTGCATTGGAGGCTTACGCTAAGGTGGGCTTTGCGCTATCAGATGCGGGGGTGCGCAGTTGGGCAGAGAAGTACCGCTTCAACTACCTCCGCCCAATCGACTATATCCGGCAAGTAATAGGCGACCCGGACTGGAATACGGTGATGTGCCCGGATGGTTCCGGTTTATATTTTACCCCGAACTTCCCCGCTTACCCTTCTGGCCATGCTACTTTTGGTGCTGCTGCCTCTGTGGTGCTTTCTGATATGTTTGGCGGGAATTATATTATGATCGACCATTCTCATGAAGAGCGTACTGAGTTCAACGGTTCACCGCGCAGCTTTGATAGCTTCTTTGAAATGGCTGAAGAGAATGGCTTGTCGCGCATACCGTTAGGCGTTCACTTTCGTATGGACTCCGATGCCGGGCTTGGGCTGGGGTACGAAATTGGGGAGAAGGTGCTGGATTTACCTTGGTAAGTGCCTGCAAATGCTCTTTAGTACTGATTAAAAAATAACTTTTGCCTGCTTTATCAATGAACGTTATTTATAAATTCATCGCAAGGGGGCCTTCTTTAGATTTCCCCCTGCTAGAATAATATTCTAAACCGAGAATCGCTGTCCCAATTATATTTAATCTGAATTAGATTATTATATGTTTCATCCCATTTCCTTCTTTCCTATTTCCCTTTTTCCCTCATTTCCTTCTTCCCCTTGTCCACGCCACTACGTGACATCACCCACTTCCGCGCATTCACAAACGCCTCGATCCAGGGCGAGATCTCATCATCGCGGTCAGACGGGTAATGGGCCCAGTTCCAGCGGAAGACGGAGCGTTCGAGGTGGGGCATGGTGACGAGGTGGCGGCCGTCGGGGCTGGACAGCATAGCTACGTTGTAATCGCTGCCGTTCGGATTGGCGGGGTAGCCTTCATAGCCGTATTGAGCAATAATATTATACTGCTCCTGAGGCATCGGCAAGTGAAATTTGCCTTCTCCATGAGAGATCCAAATACCCAGCTGGCATCCCGCCAGACTGGAAAGCATGACGGAGTTGTTTTCTTGGATCGTTACCGAAGTAAAGGCACTCTCGTGTTTATTAGAATCATTGTGTAGCATTTTGGAAGGCAATTCATGCTCCGGATTGATGAGGTTTAATTCAATAAACAACTGGCAACCGTTGCAAATGCCGATCGATAACACATCGTCCCGGCTAAAGAACTTATCGAGCGCTTCCTTGGCTTTTTCGTTGTAAAGGAAAGAACCTGCCCAGCCTTTGGCAGAGCCCAAAACATCTGAATTGGAAAACCCTCCTACAGCACCTAAAAACTGAATATCATCCAAGGTTTCTCTGCCGCTGATGAGATCAGTCATGTGAACATCCTTTACATCAAAACCGGCCAGGTAAAGCGCATGGGCCAATTCTCGCTCCGAGTTGCTTCCTTTCTCTCGGAGTACCGCCGCTTTGGGGCGCGGTTTGGAAAGATCGGGTTGCGGCATTTTCCCGGAGAAATCTGCCGGGAAATGATAGGTGAGTGGCTGGTTTTTATAGTTGTCATAACGCTCTTTGGCCTTTTCAGCCCCCGATTGTTTTTGATCCAGTAAGTAAGACGTTTCATACCAAACATCTCTTAACGACTCAATCTTGAATTCATACTTTTTAGCTCCGAGCGTTATAGAGAGGGCGGGATGCTGTTTTACAGTACCGATTCGGTGAAATGCTATTCCGGAAGCGTTTAACTCCTCTTCTGCCTCTGCATCATTTTTAGCCTGGAACAATACGCCACTATTTTCGGAAAAGAATAATTTGACAGGATCAGCCTCGCCAATATCCGTTAGATCAATTGTTGCACCAAGCCGGGTATCCGCAAAACACATCTCTAGTAAAGTCGTGAGCATACCACCTGAAGAGATATCATGACCAGCCAGGATCATATCCGATTTGATCATTTGCTGAAGTGCGTTAAAGGTATTAGCAAAATAGCCGGCATCTTTAACGGAGGGTGCCTGAGCACCTAATTGGTTACGTATCTGGGCAAAAGAAGACCCGCCGAGTTGGTATGCATCTTTTGATAAGTCGATATAGTAAACGGAACCACCCTGCTTTTGGAAGACAGGCTCGACTACCCGGGTAATATCATCGCAATGGCCAGCTGCTGAAATCACAACAGTCCCCGGAGAAAGGACTTCCTTATCCGCATATTTTTGCTTCATCGAAAGGGAATCCTTTCCGGTAGGGATATTGATACCCAGTTCGATTGCAAAGTCGGAAACGGCCTGTACGGCTTCATATAACCGGGCATCTTCTCCTTCATTTTTGCAGGGCCACATCCAGTTGGCGGAGAGGGAAACGGAATCTAGTCCTTTTTCCAGAGGCGCCCATACGATATTGGTTAATGCTTCGGCGATGGAATTGCGCGAACCGGCTACCGGGTCTAGCAGTCCGCTGATAGGGGAGTGGCCGATGGAGGTAGCCAGTCCATGTTTACCTTCAAAATCCAGGGCCATAACGCCGCAATTGTTGAGTGGAAGTTGCAGGGGGCCGGCACATTGTTGCTTGGCCACGAGGCCGCCCACACAGCGGTCTACTTTGTTGGTCAGCCAGTCTTTGCAGGCTACAGCTTCCAGTCGTAAGACACTTTCAAGATATTGGTGCAGGTTGGCTAGGTCATAGTCTATTGCTTGGTATGTTCTTTCCAGCCGCTCGTCCTCCATAATGGTTTTGGGCGAATTGCCAAACATATCGATCAGCGCGAGGTCCATTGGGCAGTCGCCTTTTGAGAAAGAGCGGAAAGAAAAGCGGTGATCACCGGTTACGTCACCGACCTCGTAAACAGGCGCGCGTTCGCGTTCGGCGATGCGTTGCAGCAACTCGATGTGACCGGGAGCAATGACGAGTCCCATGCGTTCTTGTGATTCATTACCGATCAATTCTTTGGCGGAAAGGGTAGGGTCGCCAATGGGAAGTTTATCCAGATCAATGGCGCCTCCGGTTTCTTCTACCAATTCAGATAAGCAGTTGAGATGGCCTCCTGCGCCATGATCATGGATAGAGACAATGAAGTTTTCTTCACTTTCTACCATACCTCTAACTGCATTGGCTACTCGTTTTTGCATTTCGGGATTAGAGCGTTGAACGGCGTTGAGTTCGATACTGGAACTGAATGCCCCGGTATCTGCACTGGAGACAGCAGCTCCTCCCATGCCGATCCGGTAGTTGTCGCCCCCCATTACTACGATCTTGTCGTCCTTCTGAGGCGTAACTTTCAATGCCTGTTGGGCTTTTCCGTAGCCAATTCCTCCTGCCAGCATGATGACTTTGTCATAGGCAACCATCCGGTTATCTTCTTCGTGTTCGAAGGTCAATAAGGAACCGGCGATAAGGGGTTGGCCAAATTTATTCCCAAAATCGGAAGCGCCGTTGGAAGCTTTGATCAAGATGTCGATGGGGGTTTGGTAGAGCCAATCGCGGGCGGGGAGGGCTTGCTCCCATTGGCGATCATCTTTTAGTCGGGGATAAGCGGTCATATAAACAGCTGTTCCGGCGAGCGGAATAGATCCTTTCCCTCCGGCTAATCGGTCGCGAATCTCTCCGCCAGAGCCGGTCGCTGCTCCGTTGAAGGGCTCGACAGTCGTTGGAAAGTTGTGGGTTTCCGCTTTCAAAGATAGAACGGAGTCAAACGTTTTTTTCTCATAAAAATCGGGCTGATCGGCTCGTTTCGGAGCAAATTGAGTGAAGGTGGGCCCCTTGAGAAAGGCTACATTGTCCTTGTAAGCCGAAACAATGTCATTAGGGTTTTCCTTGGAGGTCTTTTTGATGAGTTGAAAAAGAGAGTGGGCTTGCTCTTCTCCGTCGATTACGAAAGTACCGTTAAAAATCTTGTGGCGGCAGTGTTCGCTATTGACCTGAGAAAAGCCAAAGACTTCCGAATCGGTGAGCTTCCGGCCAATGCGTTGAGCAACCTCCTCCAGGTATTGTATTTCATCTGCACTTAAGGCTAGCCCTTCTGTTTCATTAAATTGAGCGATATCGTCAATCTCCAGAACGGGAGCCGGTTCAATATTTATAGTGAAAATATCCTGATGGAGTTGAGGATATTTTTGAAAAAGCATAGGATCAAAGGGGCTGTCTTCCGAAGGCATCCGCAAAAACTCTTCTATCCGGTAGATACCACTGATTGCCATATTTTGGGTGATCTCTACCGCGTTGGTACTCCAGGGGCTGATCATCGTAGCCCTCGGTCCTTCAAAGGGCCCTTCGAGGGTTGTTGCATTCAGTTGGGGTTGATTCCCAAAAAGCCAGACCAGCTTTTTGAGGTCTTCATGAGTAAGTTCTTTTGCTACCTGTACAGCATAAACTTTTTCAGCTGCATTGCCAAAGAAAAGAATCATAAGAGTACTCGTTTTTTTGTTAAAAGAAACCTATCTTAATTTCCGTAAAGGTAAGTTTTTTTAAGCAGAGGGAGACCCCTTAAATATTGGTTGATAAACTATATAACTTTTATTTTTGTTAAAGGCGTGATAGAATAAAAAGGTACCCCATTGGCTAAAATATTCACCGAAGAATCGATTCAACAATTCAACGCTTAAACACTTCAACAAATAACAAGATGCGCATACTAATCACCGGAGCAACCGGCTATATCGGAAAAAGAATAATCCCTGTTCTACTGGAAGACGGGCACGAAATTATTGCCTGTGTCCGGGATAGAAGCCGGTTTGAAACAGAGTATGACTCTTCAGCTATCGAGATTGTAGAAGCCGATTTGGTGGAGCAAGAAAATTGGGAAGGTTTTCCGATGGATTTTGATATTGCCTTTTACCTCATTCACTCTATGTCTGCTGCTATAGGGGATTTCGAAGATATGGAAGAACAGGCAGCAAAAAACTTTAACACCTGGTTGGATCAGTCTAGTGCCAAGCAGGTTATCTACCTGTCTGGACTGGTAAATGCCGAGAAGCTATCCAAGCATCTGGAATCAAGACTAAACGTGGAGCGTGTACTTAGACAGGGGAAAGTGCCCTTGACCACGCTGCGTGCCGGTATTATTGTCGGTTCTGGTAGTGCTTCATTTGAAATCATCCGGGATCTGGCAGAGAAACTACCGGTTATGGTAGCTCCCAAATGGGTGAATACCAAATGTCAACCTATTGGTATTCGAAATATCATTCAGTGTTTGACTGGGGTGATTGATCATCCGGAGTGTATCGGTGAGACTTTTGACGTTGGTGGGCCGGATGTACTGACCTATCGGGAGATGCTCTATGGCTATGCCCGCGTCCGAAAGCTCAAGCGGTTTATCTTTACTGTTCCCGTGATGACGCCGAGGCTTTCATCTTACTGGTTGTACTTTGTTACATCAACGACCTACGAGCTCGCCGTTAATCTGGTTAATAGCATGAAGGTGGATGCTGTAGTCCGAGAAAATCGGTTGCTTCCTCTGTTGGACATTGAGCCTATTCCGTATGAGAAGGCCGTTGAGATGGCCTTCGACAAAATTGAACAGCAACAAGTGGTATCTAGTTGGAAAGATAGCTACATTTCTAGTACCAATGTCAATACGCATATCGATTATATTAAGGTGCCGGAATATGGTTGCTTTAAGGATAAGAAAAAGATTGAAATCGTCAATAATACCGAAGAGACGGTGCTGGAGAATATATGGTCGATTGGTGGAAACCGGGGCTGGTATTACGGCAGCTGGCTCTGGAAGACCAGGGGCTATCTGGATAAATTGGCCGGAGGGATAGGCCTGCGCAGGGGGCGCACCCATCCCAATCAGATTCACCCTGGTGATGCCCTGGACTTCTGGCGAGTGCTGGTGGCCAGCCGCGAAGCTAAGCGATTGTTACTTTATGCAGAAATGAAACTTCCCGGTGATGCCTGGTTAGAATTCAAGATTACGAATGAAAACGGCAAGTCCTATCTCAACCAAACAGCTACCTTCCGCCCAAGTGGCGTGTTAGGCCGGATGTACTGGTTTGCTGTTCTTCCACTCCATATTTTTGTTTTCAATGGTATGATCCGGAAGTTGGAAAAATATAAAAAGCCCCAGGATGCGGTTGTGGTGTAAGGTGCGACTAGACAACCAGACAACCAGAGGACCAGAGGACCAGACCATAGATTGCTGGTTGGTACGTCCTCGTACCAACAAAAAAAGTTGCTGGTTGGTACGTCCTCGTACCAACAAAAAAAGTTGCTGGTTGG
>CAZHOV010000191.1:8343-10534 GCA_964534315.1 uncultured Saprospiraceae bacterium
AAAAAAAGTTGCTGGTTGGTACGTCCTCGTACCAACAAAAAAAGTTGCTGGTTGGTACGTCCTCGTACCAACCTAACTTCCGGGTGCCTCCAGGCACCCATCAAACCACTAAAATCAATTAACTAACGTCCAAACTCATGAAACGAAAAATTTATTGGTATTTCCTGTTCACTGCAATGTTGTTATCAGCCTGCTCGGCAAACAAATTCCGGAAACTGGTTCAGCGCGGAGAACTGGCCCCGGCATCTTTTTACGAAGTAATCCCTCTGGAAGAGCGGCTGGGGTTGTATTGCCTGGAAGTAGAACTCAAAGGAAAGCCCTATCGCTTTTTATTTGATACGGGAGCGCCCAACGTGATCGACCAATCACTTGGTGAAGAATTGGGGCTTAAAAAGGTGGGTAGCAGAAACGTTAACGATTCGCAGAATAGGGTTGAAAAGTTGAGATTTCTGAAGTTGGGCCCGCTAAAGATCAACGACCTCGTTTTTACCGATATGATCGCCGTTGAAGTTGATCTGAAATCGGTCCCTATCTTGAAATGTCTGGAGATAGACGGTCTGATCGGTGCGAATTTAATGCGGAAAGCGTTTTGGGGATTCGATGCGACGGAGCAAAAATTAACGGTTGCTTCCGAACTGGAAAAGGTTCTTCCAAAAGGAGCATATCTGGAGGTGCCGTTCTGGGATAATGCGCAAGGAACGCCCAAAATTGAACTTTCGCTGAATGGCATTCCTTTCAAGGACATAAAGATCGATTACGGTTCTACGGGAGGTCTCGATATTACTGAATCTGATTTCCGTGAACACTTTAATCTGGAAGAGGTTCGCTTGATTAATCGTTCTTTCGGTACATCGGGCACCGGGATCTTTGGTTCTTCGACCGATACGATTGAATATGTTTTATTTGATTCCTTATTCATGGAAGGTTTTAAAACAGAGGGTCATGTTGTTAACGTAGAGAAGTTTGGATCGAATAAGGTGGGCATGCAATTTTTAAAGCACTACTACGTGGCGCTCGATTGGGTCAATAAAAAACTTTATGTTCAGCGAATTCAGGATTCGGATAAAACCAGGAATCCCTCTTTTGGGTTTCGCATGGATCTTATCGAGGATAAACTTTTTATAACCAAGATCTATGAAAACAGCCCGGCGGCAAGGGCTGGTATTCAGTTGAACGATGAAATTCTGGAAATTGATCATCAGCGGCCTGTTCCTGTAGAAGAAGTGTTTTGTGATTTTATTATGGAATCATCAGATTCGGATGTTCACCTGAAATTGAAAAGAGGAGATGAATTATATGAAGTAGAATTAAAAAAAGAAGTATTATTGCCTTTGCCAAATTCAAGATAATATGTATGCACTAAAGAGTTTATTGATCGTTATCGGCCGGCCAGTTTATTAAAAAGAAAAATTACGAGCTATTCTTTTTTTGTGAATGCTTATTTATTACCCTTCTATTTACTATTCCTTTGGTTTCATTCGGGATACTGGTATTTGGTGTTGGTGGCCCTGCTTATTGTAGAGTTATCGCTTATATTTGCTGTTTTTTACAAATATTCCGTCTACCAGCCCTACCGGCATAAGGTAAATAACGGGTTGCCGGCCTCGCTTTTTGTTTTGGGGTTAATTATTCCCGTATTTTTACCCGTCTGTATTATATTGTTATTCTTTTTAGGTCGAAAAGCTTTTTCAAATTTAAGCTACTATTATGCTTAACGTAAGCCATCTCAGCTTTTTCTATGGAGAGAAACAGGTACTCCGGGATTTGAATCTGACAGGAACGCCCGGAGAGATCCATGGAATATTGGGGGTGAATGGAGCGGGAAAAACGACTTTTTTCAGATGTATATATGGCTTTCTTAAGCCTGCTTCGGGTTCCATGCTTTTTAATGATCAGCCCGTTCAGCAAACAGATATTGCTTTTTTAGAGACCGAGCATTTCTTTTATCCCTATATGAAGGGAAGAGAGTATTTGGAGATCATTGCCGGAACCAGGGTAGATGCCAACCGTTGGAATGCCCTATTTGAGCTGCCCCTGGAAAATTTTGTTGAAACCTATTCTACCGGAATGAAGAAAAAGCTGGCTATTCTGGGGATGTTAATTATGGACCGGCCTATCCTGATCCTGGATGAACCCTTTAACACAAAGGAATACAACCCTCGCCATCCCCCACCAACAAGCTACATCCCCC
>CAZHOV010000192.1:0-10411 GCA_964534315.1 uncultured Saprospiraceae bacterium
AAAAGGGTGCAGCGGTTCAAGGGGGTGCAGGGGTACAACGGTTCAGCGGTTCAAGGGGGTGCAACGGTGCAATGGTGCAGGGGGGGACAGGGGGTAGGGGGGCAAATCCAGAACATCCATAAATCCTGGAAATCCGGATTCAGACAACTTGGAGGTCTGAATCTGGATTCACTGGATTGGGGAATTTTCAGAATTAGAACTTTTTCCAATTTGTCAATTTTGCAACAAGCTATTGCAAAATCAGTTGGGAGTACTATAATGTCAACGCTCCAATTTTATTGGTACGGGCGGATTTCCCTTTTGGGATCAAGGGCGTGGGATAGGCTTTGGTATCTTTGCTGTTAAATAAAATTCGTTACTACGCCACTACTGGACGACGTGATAATCTTTGTTTTCTCATTTTCCCTCCCTACTTCTTAGGATTCAAACAGATCTTTCATCGTAAGTTTATTCTGAGCCAAATAGGTATATTGATTCTGGTCTAATCCATAAGTGGTAATAAAGGTGGGATAGATGGCTTTCTTGGTTTTGGTTTCATGTTTAAATACAGCGATTTTATTCCTTAGATTTTCAGCGTATTTTTTAGAAATGGAAAAGGGAGCTATAGAAAACTTCATTTCACACAAATTGATGACCTGATCTTTTCGGTCAATGACCAGATCAATTTGAGCTTCAGAATGGTGCCAGGAAGAAACTGAAGTTTGAACTCCGCTAATTCCTAGGGCAGCCTTGATCTGCGGAATGCGGAGTAGACAAACCATTTCGAACGCATAACCGCTCCAGGCTTTATAGAGGGAAGATTCATGAGCATTTATCCAGAAAAATTCATCGTCTGTACTAGAGTCTTTTATGAAGTTTAAATAAAAAAGCGAATAGGGGTCAATGAGTTGATAAAGTGAATTCTTTTCCTTTTTTCCAAATGGACGGTAACGTCTAATAAAGGTACTTTCTTCCAATTCATGGAGGATTCGGGTCAAACCACCTCCATTGGAAAGTCCGGACTTTTTGCTGATACCCTCTTTTGTCAGTCCCTTTTTCTTTTGAGCGAGCGCTTCTACAACCGCCATATGTCGTCGTGCTTTATTGAAGAGGGAGGAGTAAAGATTGTCGTACTCATTTCTAAGTAATGCATTTCGTTCAAAACACAATGAATTGACATTTTGGATAGCGCTTTTGCCAGGATCAATATTATCCAGATAATAGGGAATACCACCTAAGACCATATAAAGTAAGACGATCTGATATCGGTCAAGCCTTGCATTATTATATTTTAAAAAGGCTTCTGTTTCTTTCAAGGAAAAAGGCTCTAATTTCATTCTTGCAGTAGCACGGTTGTGCAAGCCTCCACGATTGTTAAGAATATTTTTGATCATCCAGGAGGCAGCAGAGCCACATACGATAAGTAAGATATCCCTACGGGCGCTAGCCCAGCTATTCCAAAAATGCTCCAATCCAGTTAAGAATTTTGAGCGGGGTGTATCGATCCAGGGGAGTTCATCGAAAAATACCACTTTAGGCGAAAATTAAATCTTTATTTGGCTATAAGTTGTATTTTTTTGGACTTATAGCCAAGTTTGAATACAATAGAACGAGAAAATGTTCTAGTCTTGACGTCGTCCAGTATTGGCGAGTGGGGGTAGCGGTACAAGGGTGTAACGGTACAGCGGTACAGCGGTTCAAGGGGGGGACGGTACAACGGTACAACGGTTCAACGGTTCAACGGTACAAGGGGGGTAACGGGTGCAAAAGGGTGCAATGGGTATAAGGGTACAGCGGTTCAGCGGTTCAAGGTTGCAAAAGGTTGCAAGGGGGATCAAAGGGCAAAACAAAATATTAAAACGGATTAATTGCTTAGGGTTATTCTGGCAATTTTGGAGGAACCAATTGAAGTGATTTATAGGCTGCAAATAATCGCTCTTGATATTGATCCATGAGAGGGTAATCATTTTTCAGTTGATCAAATTCCGGATAGGTGAAGTTTTTAGCCTCTAGAGGTGGTAGATTCTTTTTATTTTTTTCGTTTTCCTTGATTAAAATTGCATACCCTGTATGAAGATTAACGCCACAGTAGGTGCCTTCTGTCACATCCTTCTCATCTAGGGGCAGATTAAAAATTGCATAACTGACGGTTTCCACACTTTTTTCCTGGTGGGTAGAGATCGTTAGTGAATAGCGCCAGTTTTCTGAATCTGGGCTGTTTAAATTTGGTGTTCCACCTAAACTTATATTATACAAGCAGGCTCTTTTTACGAGTTTCCCGGATTTTTTATCAATTACTTTCAGAATAGCTGTATAATCCTCTAATATTTCGAAAACTCTTTGGACTAAATAGGTTTCTTTTTTATTGACGTCATAATCAAGGTTCCAGACACGGTAGGCACCTTTTAATTTCACAAATTTGTTGATATTTATTCTTTTTGAAACCATTTTTTCAATAGGAAAATGCCTTCTCTTAGGAATTCTGAAATTTCTTCTTTTTACATAGAGATAAGCTTTGATAGCATCTAAAAAATTCTGATCTTTTTGATATTTTTTTCCAAGAGCTATTCCCTCGACCATCATAGGGAAATCGAATTGGCTAATTGTTTGAATACCAAAATGGATTAATGGTAGTTGGTGGGGCTCCAGGATGTCAGTAAAGCCTAAGAGATTCATTGGCATATTGCCATTTTCGCTAAACAGACTGATATACAAGCAAGAGGTTTTCTCAATAGCATGTCCTTTATAAAGAGTATCTCCTTCTTCTTTATGAAAACCTACACATTCAGCAGGATACCCCTTTTCTGTTGGGGAAAAGAAATTTATATTTAATTTGAATTTTCGAATAAGGTGTTCCCGGACGGAATAATAATAAACGGTAAATGAAGTGATAGTTTGTTCGTTTACATTCTCTCTTTCATTGAAATAGATTAATTGTTGCCTGAATTCAGCTTGGGTAAGGGAATATTTAAAAAAATCTTCGTTTTTTTTCCATAATTGGAGCAAGGATAGATTTTTTTCTTCTTTAGAAACTTTTTGAAACTTCCCCTTTTCATCTGATTGAATATACAGATACAGCAAAAGAATTTTTAAAATTTCTTCTTTTACAGCAGTTGTATATTCCGGAGATTTATCTCTAAATAGGTTTTCTAAATTGTAAAAATATTTAGGGGACATCCTATCCTTTGGATGCTGTACTTTCTCCAGGATATGTTCTGTCATCACAGGGAGCGTTTGATTTTCCTTTCTTGGTCCGAAACCATAATATTTCCCAGCATTTCCTGAAGGAGCTTCGAAGGTAATCTTTTCTTCTCTTAGTTCTCGCTCATATTTTTTCTTAAGCAGTTTGAGTAATGTAGTGAAAAATGTCTTTGAAATTTGAACGTCGGTGCTTTTATTCATCTTTTAGAAATTAAATCCCAACTACAGTAGTAGTCGGGATAGTGATTTGTCCAAAATATATTTTTACTCAATTCAGAAATCTAGTGGTTACTTTTAGCGGTTTGCCGAAAAACCGGTTAAATCAACATTTAAGGTTTCTTCAAAATTAAAAATTTGATCCATTACAGGAAAAGCTTCCCGTCCTCTGAAATTTATACCAACGGTTTCTCTAAATTCCCTCATAGTATAATTGAAATACCTTCTAGGAGTACTTGCGGTTTTAAAGATTTTCATATTAATTAAATCTTCATGCGTAAAACCTTTTAAAAGAAAGAATAAAGCCTTTTCCCAAACCGGTTTAAAATCAAAGAGTTCTTTCATGCAACGTTGGAATTTTAATCCTAAAGAACTATCAACAGATTTATTCCCTCCTTCATAGCGATAAAATATAGGTATCATTGATGGAAGAAAATCTTTTCTTATTTGTTTTTTTAACTCAGATGGATCGGTTTTAGGTATGAAATTTCTATCATGTTTGATATAATAATCAGCGCTAAAAATTATATTATAGTTTATTATATTTGGTATAGCTTCTACACTATAAATATAATAAACGTTCCTATTTTCTTTTATTAAAACTCTTGTTTTAATAGAATATTTTTCCAAACTTTCCAGATTTTGATTGTTCTTCTGCTCCCTTTGCAGGAAAGCCCAAATACGGGCTTGCCTATTAAAAAAATCAAGCATTAATTTACACTCTTCTTCGAATAGCTGACTTAAATCCTTGAGATTATTGAAGAAAGTTGGGATACTTGATGATGTTTTGATAAAACAATTTTTTCCAAAATCGTGAACAATTGAAAAATCAAAATCTTTTTCTGCGATTAAAACTTCTCTCATTTTTTATCGGTTTTTGACTAAATCGTTATTTTTATTCCAGTAAGATGGTGTAGGTAAATCTACTAATTTATTTTGATATTGTCAAGTGAAATTAGTGTTTTAAGTTGCTGTTTATTTACGATTAGTTGTTGCTAATATTAGGATGTGTCCTATTTTTAGTTTGGAATTTAATTGAGATAGCTGTATTTTTGTAATGAAATTTAAAAATAAATTCCATCAAAAAATGAAAAAAATTCTAGTAATAATTATCGGATTTACCGCTGTAATAATAAGTTGCAATAGTGAGTTAGATACTTCTCCAAAAAATAAATTCAGTAGCGGTCTAATCATCATCGGTCAAGATATGAGTAAAACTTTTAAAGAATATCCTCGGATCTCCCCCTCTTTATTAAAGAAGTCTATAGAAGAGTTAGGATCTAATAATAAGGAGATAGCTGTGTATTTTCTACCAATAGGTAATAAAAGATATGGCCAGCCCCTACAGCTTAAATTAAAAAAATCTGAGGTTACCCTTGGAAAGGGAACACTTTCTGAGCAGAAACAAAAAATGGAATCCATTAAGCAGATTCAAAAAGAAAATAGGATGGCATTACAAACTTTCGTGGGATACTACCAAGATACCATATACAGCAGTCCCCCTGAAGAGGATACCGATTTAAAAGGATTCTTCGATAAAGTTGCTCAAATAATAAATGAGCCCAGATATGTCGATTTTGAAAAAGTGGTCTATCTCTATTCCGATGGTAAACATTCGATGCCTGATAAAGAGGGAATGTCTTCTCTGAATATGAAGCGATTTTCGGATACTTATTTTTTTACTACAGGTATAGAAAACCCTAAACTAAAAAAGCAACTGAATGCAAAAGAACTTAATACCCCAGAAGCCTTTTTCCAAAATCTTAATTATCAACTTAAAAATCTAGAATCATGGAATCTAAACACAATTATGGAAAATTAGCCAATCGTTTTGCTATGGATGCTGCCAGGGAGGCAGCTAAAATAATGAAAGTCTTGCAGAGGATAAAGATAAAGCGTAAACAGCTCTCTCAAGAAAAAAATAGTTTGGTTTTAGGAGGCTTTATTTTAGCCTTGCCCATTTTTCTGTGTAGCATTATTGCTGAGGTAGCAACTAGCTACGATATCTATTACGATATTGCAGCAAAAAATCTCCTTTTTATTGCCCCAAAATATATTGCCATTGCTATCGCTTGTTTATTTATCTTCTTAGCTGCATGGGCTGGGGATTTAATGTCTCTATTTGTACTCGAAGGAACTAGAATAAAAACAGTTAATGAATTGGTTGAACAAGGTTGGCCTGAGGAATTGGCGAGCGAAAAGGTAAGGAATAAAGCAAGGCATAGGTTTATTTTTGGGGTTTTACTTGGTATTATGGTTTTGGTAATAATAGGTCTTCTTTCCAGCCATCGGATAGAAACGCTGGAGATTATTAATCCTGGAAAGGAGTATCATTTTTTTGATAGATATTTACCTGTTTTTGCTTATGCCGCAGAGATCATTACCGGAATTTTCCTGCGCTCTATTTTTTTGCGTTACAAGTTAATGATTCAGCTTTTTTTACTTAAACGAAAGGTTAATAAACTAAAAAAGAATTACCACTCTTTGGCTTCCAAGGCCATTGCCTGCTACGAAAAGACAGACCTGGAATTCATCCCTTCTAAAGATTTGACGGATATTTTATATCGATATGAAAATAGCTCAATCAATGACCCAGGCTATTATAATCCTGTGAGCACGGAGTCAGCGCATTCAAGCTTAGTAGCAAAGGAAAGTTCTTCTTAGCAGGAACCTCCTTTCTTTTCTAATACATTGAATATGAAAAAATTCATCTTATTAGTGGTATTTATTTCGATTAGCTTATTTTTCTTTGATGAAATTGAGCATCTCTGTGTAGGTTATTTCCAAAAGTTTGAAGTAAGGGAAGTCCTGGAAAATCCACGAAGATTTGAAAAGTTACCAATGTTTAAACTAAAGGGATTCACAGGGAAAGGGCAAACTATACCCGGGTTTTCAACCTATACTATGATCGACGGACAGACTCGCGAAGAAGTCTACATTATTTCAAATGGTAAAACGATTCCACAACCTGGTGAATATTTGGAAATAACAGTGAAAATACGAGATCAAATTGCGGTTTTTGGATGGGATATTTTATTACTGGAAGAGAAAATTTGATTTAGGCTTGTTTTCGCTTTTAATAAAAAATATTATCTTTCTAAGGTATTATTTTTATAGTATATGTTTTTTTAGCACAAATTGAATTGATTATATGTCTTTTGAATTACTTCTTAAAGTAGGGATACTGTTTCTTGGGGCCATATTGATTTTTTTGGTATTTATGAGATGGTTTAATAAATACGGACACAAAAATAAGTTAAATTTGTGTTCAGATGAAAGATCAAAAAAGGAAAAAAAGACGGAGGTGTTATGATGCCGAATTCAAGAAAAATGCGTTAGACCTGGTTAGCGATGGAAGAAGTGTACGCTCTGTTGCCAGTTCACTTGGAATAAGCGAAGGGGTATTACACAAGTGGAAGCAGCAGGCTAAAGAAAAAAGCCAAATGGACGAAAATGAGGATAATGAAGAAATTGATCGACTGAAAAGGGAGCTCCAGGAAGTTAAGCGCGAGCGAGATATCTTAAAAAAAGCTTTGAGCATTTTCAGCCGAGCGACGTAGTCAAGTTGTATGACTTTATATCAGCTCAACGGTTGAGGTATCCGGTTCAAAAGATGTGTAAAGTATTGAATGTCAGTCGCAGTTCGTATTATGCTTATGTGAATGAACAGACTTATCAGATTAAATCGAATAAAGCACTTTTGCTGAATGAAGTAAAAGAAATTTTTGAAAATCATAAAAGAAGATACGGAAGTCGCAGGATACGAGAGGAGTTGAAAGACAAAGGTTATGAGATTGGTTTATATCGGGTTAGACGCATGATGGCCGATCAAGACTTGTTAGCTATACAGCCTAGAAGGTTTGTGCCTCGCACCACTCAGTCTAATCCTAATTTGCAAAGAAGTCCCAATTTGCTGTTAGACGCTCCTTTTCCACAAGCTCCCAATGAAGTGATTGTGGGAGACATCACTTATTTACCCACACCGGGAGGTTGGCTCTATTTGAGTGTGTGGATGGACTTGTTCAGTCGCAAGATAGTGGGTTGGCAGGTTGATGAACATATAAAAGCATCTTTGGTGATCCTGGCTTTACAACAGGTGATCAGGAGCCGACAACCACCCTCAGGGCTCATTGTCCACTCGGATGGAGGTCGTCAGTATGGTTCGTTGGCTTTTAGAAGTTTACTCAAGCGTCATGAATTTTGTCAGAGTATGACCCGAAAGGATGACCATTACGATAATGCTTTTGCTGAATCCCTGTTTTCCAGATTCAAAGCAGAGCTGTTAACAGATGATAGATTTGAAAATTTACAAGGGGCAAGATTGAAGACTTTTGAATATATTGAGGGATACTATAATACGATTCGAAAACATTCTTCACTGGGCTATAAGAGGCCGGATCAATTTGAAAACCTTTATTGGGGGGCATCTACCCAACCAGGCTAAAGGACAGGAATGAGGCCAAACGATTTTTTCCTTCAAACAGCCTTTTTTAAAAAAGGCTGTTTGAAGGAAAAAATAGAAAATATTTTATAATCTCACTTAAAAAAGTGTCCGGCAAAATTGAACCACTTCAGGTTATTATCAAACAAATTGAATGAAATTGGCAATTTTTGCGTTAAAAAAATGTAAATTTGTTTAAGATGAATACAGTATTGACCACATCTAACAATGTAAGTACTCTTGAAAAGAGTAAAGATGTTATTTCCGCAATCGGAAAAGCATACGATTTCTATTATAGCGCTCAACAATTAAATGATTCCTCCTTCAATGAGGGCGTTACTCGTCTGTTGGGAGAGTGGTATATGCGTGTTGTCTTTAAAAGCCTTCATCGATCAATTGTAAAAAAATTGAATACGCTTCAAATCCCTGCAAAAAACAGCGAAGAGTACTATAGACTTCGACTTCTTCACGATACTATTCATGAAGGATTAAATGATCTGATTCCTCCTTTTAGTGAGGATCAATTTAACACCTTCAGCAGTGGTCAAAAGAAAATTCTTTCTATTGCAAATGAGATTACTCAGACTTTAAAGGAGTTTGATCAAAAAATCATCGACTATCTCTCCACGATCGATCCTGAAGTTTCTAATGATAGTGATTTCCAACACGTATCCGAAGCAGAATTATGGAACAATAGAACTAAGACATACAAATATGTGATCTAATGTTTGACCAGTCCTATGATTTTGAATTCAAGGGAAGTCAAAAGCCCAATGCAGGAGATCACTTTTTTCAAAAGTACATCTTTACCTTTAAGTGTAGATTTAATAATCGGTATATTGTAAATGTAGAGAAGTATGAATTTGATATTTTTGTGGTAAAATTTCACTTGAAGGCCCATAGCGATAGCGAAAATAAATACAACCTTTTAACGGGGTTGAATGATGTAGGAAGGATAGTGAGAACGTGCATTAATATCATGCTCCATTTCTATGAAGAAAATGAGTTTTCTTCCTTTGGGTTTATTGGCAGTAACCTGATAAACGAAGAAATCTCTGATACCAAACGCTTTAGAATTTATTCCAAAGTAATGGAAAACTTTTTTTCTCCTTTAAAATTTAACCACTATAAATTCCCTGGAAAAAGTGCCTACTTACTTTTAAATAAAGCCAATGAAAAGCATTGTCAGTTAGATAAGGTACAAAAGATGTTTTTGGAATTTTATGAAGTATAAGTCTCTGTATCTGGCTCACTCATTAAAAAAAACCTAATTCCTTTAAATAATCCTCCATTTTACCCTTCAACACCTCCAACTCTCCTTCCAACTGCTTAATTTCCTTCTGCACCGCCGGTATATCAACCAATTCTTCCTCTTCAAATGTATCCACATAACGCGGGATATTTAGGTTGAAGTCATTTTCCTCTATTTCTTCCAACTTAGCTATATAGCTATATTTATCTAGGGTGGTAAAATCTTTATAGGTTGTTACAACCTTTTCCAGGTCCTGCTCCCGCAGTTTATTTTGATTTTTACCTTCTTCGTATTCCCGGCTGGCATCAATAAATAATACTTGGTCGGTATTTCGATTCTTTTGGAAAACCAATAAAGCCGCGGGAATACCTGTACCAAAAAAGAGGTTGCTGGGGAGGCCAATCACAGCATGCAGCAAGTTTTCTTCGATTAACTTTTTACGGATCTTTCCTTCAGAACTTCCCCGAAATAATACCCCATGAGGTACGACTACGATCATTCGTCCATGTTCATTCAAGCTTCCGATCATGTGGGTGATAAAGGCATAATCTCCCTTGCTTTTAGGGGGAGTACCCCGCCAAAAACGCTTATACAAATCATTGTCCACATCCTGACTTCCCCATTTATCCAGGGAGAAAGGCGGATTAGCTACTACGATATCAAAGCGCATCAGTTTATCAACCTCAATATGCCTGGGGTTACGAATGGTGTTGCCCCATTCAATAAAAGCCGAATGAATACCATGGAGGAACATATTCATTTTACACAAAGCATAGGTGTTGCCATTGCTCTCTTGCCCATAAAGCGAAAAGTCATCGCTACCCACTTGCTGTCCTGCTTTGATCAACAACGAGCCGGAACCGCAGGTAGGATCATAAATCTTATCGCCTTGCCTTGGTGAAATAATCCGAGCCATCAATTCCGATACCTCTGCAGGCGTATAAAATTCTCCTCCTTTCTTGCCGCTATCGGAAGCAAAACGAGAAATTAAGAATTCGTAGGTATTACCGATAATATCGAGGTTTCCCACTCTGGAGGGTCGGAGGTCGAGTTCTGGTTTGGCAAAATCTTCGAGCAGGTGTTTAAGGCGTCGATTGCGTTGTTTAGGCTCTCCCAGGTTACGAGTAGAGTTGAAGTCAATCTCCCGGAATACCCCTTCCAACTTTCCCCGGTTAGCATCTTCCAGATCTTGAGTAGCCAGGTTGATCTTTTGCCCGATATCATCATCGCTCCGGTGGTTATAAAGATAATCAAAGGTTGACCGCTCCGTATCCATCAACCCCACCCCATCTTGCTTTTAAGCAGGATGCTGTTGACCTTTG
>CAZHOV010000193.1:0-6572 GCA_964534315.1 uncultured Saprospiraceae bacterium
CATTCCTCATTGCACATTGCACATTGCACATTCCTCATTGCACATTGCACATTGCTCATTGTTCATTGCACATTCCTCATTCCTCATTGCTTACAACGTGTGCATACGTTTTTTCCATCGTTTTACTCATGATCCTGGAGCCGAGCTTTCTACCCAAAAGGCGGTTGAGCAGAAAGATGGTAAAGCGATTGCCCCGACCGGGAATATACAAACTGGTTTTGCCAAAATGTTTCAGTGCTTTTTTTGCAACCAACTCAGGCGGATGCTCACTGGGTTTGATCAAACCATGTTGGGGTTTCGTGCTCAAATAATTGGGGGTTTTAGTAGCTCCTGCGCAGCATACCATGACATCTATGTTGTCTTTTTTTAATTCGTGATGAAGCCCTTCTGCAAGGATCGTATTAAAACCTTTAGTGGCGGCATAGGGAGCGATGAGCGACTCACCCATGAAGCCCGCAATGGATGACATGAGTAAAATACCGCTATATTTCCTGTTTTTAAATCTTTCACCAAAATGGTAGATCAATTGTAACGGCGTTCGGCAGTTGATATCAATGTAGTTATCTAGTTCATCCGATTGATGGTTCCAGAATGGCTTCACAGGCCCATAAGCGGCGTTGTAGATGAACAATCCGATATCCAGTTGTTCAGTTTTCTCGAGAATGGTGAGGTGGGCATCTCTCTTTTTTAAATTTAGACCGATTTTTAACGTCTCCACTTCAAAATGGGTAGAAAGATGATCTTTAAGTTGATCCAATACATCTTCCTTGTTATCAATCAGGACCAGATTAAATCCTCGACGAGCCAATTCCAGGACATAAGCTTTTCCAATACCTTGAGCTGCCCCTGCGATCAGTGCCCAGGAGCCGTATTTTTTAGTGGAAACAGGCATTTCAGTGGATGATTTATAGATTTTAAAAAAAAGTTACTTAGCCACCAGCAGCACATAGTCTTTTGATAGAAGTAAACAAGATTATAAATAAATGAAAGAAATATGATATTTTGGGGCATCAAATTTTGATCTAATCAATTCTATATGAAATTAGCGATACGGATTCTTCTTGCCTTGTTCTTTTTAATTTCGGGATATTTTAAAGTGGTAGATGTTGATCAGTTTGAATTATTCGTATATAGTTTTGGGTGGTTACCGTTTTGGACGATCACGATCCTATCCCGGTTTTATATAGGTTTTGAGCTTGTTACCGGAGTTATTCTGCTTTTAGGTATATGGCTTAGGTCCTGGATGCCGGTAGTTATCTTTACGCTACTTGGAAGTATGGTACTCCTGCTAGTCGGCTACAGTATGGGGGCCAATGAATACTGCCAGTGCTACGGCCCGATAACCCCTCTGACACCACCCTTGATTGCCTTAAAACTAGGTTCTTTTTTAATTTTAGCTCTTTTGGCGTCAAGAAAAGACTGGCTCCCATTTAGAGGAAAAAATATCGTTACCATTATCTTGATGCTGGCAGGGTTGAGTTTACCATTTATTCTTTCCCCTCCTGACTTTTTAGCCTTTACGCCCACTCCTCCAGGTGCCGTATCATTGGAGGATATAGAGGTTTCAGAGGAAGGGCAAAGCGTGATCGATTCTATGCGGGCGGTAATTGAAAAAGAAAAGGTGGTATTTTGTTTCTATAGTACCCGGTGCAAATTCTGTCAACGATCAGCCAGAAAATTAACCACCATGGCTAAACGGCTAAACTTTGAAGAGCATATTGCTTTTCTAATGGCCGGTAAAGATCCGGAGATTTCCCTATTTTACGAACGCTCGCAATGTGCTGATTTCCCCTTTGGCAAAATGAAGGGAAAAGATTTGCTGACCATAGCAAGAGGGAGTATACCAAAAATTTATTTGTTTGAAAATGAACAATTAGTGCAATCTTTGGATTATAGAACATTGAATGAGGCAGATATAAAAGCCTTTTTAAATAAATAGTCTATCCATCCGTTATTGCTTTATTAACGTGAGGTTTGACTTTAATAAAAATAAAAAAAGCCTCCCGCGCCCTTGGTCCCTGTAAGCCTGCCTCCTGAAGGTAGGGGAAATCAGCCCCCACATAAAAAATTGAAGCGTTGGCCCTCCCTACCTTTGGTTAGGCAGGCTTTTAGGAATAAAAGGCGAGGGTTGGCAAGAGAAACAATCTTTAAAGCATTGGTTATCAAACACAAACGCCCGAACCTCACGTTTTATTAAAAGAGCTGTTACAACTCGTAATAAGTAGTAAGGCAAAAAAATTGGTATAAAAAATCTTTTTGAGTTCGGTCATTATTTCCTGCGTTCATTCCAGGTATTCAATCACTTAGTCTATAATGGCCGAACAGATTTATTCTACAAGCAATTTTGATTTGCCGCTTAAATGACATTTGTTTTACAAAAAAATTTCAAAAGACCTTCTTAAGAAAAGGTACTTCCGTATCTTTAGGTCTTCTTTCGTAGTTAAAAGTTTTTTTAAATGTATCCTACAGTAAAATTTTCAAAAAAAGACACCCAACAATTTTTCAAAACCATGCGTGCCCGGGTGAACGCCTACTTTGTTGAAAACAACATTCCGAAAACTGGCAATTGGAAAATGTATTCTAAGACCATTGCCATGCTTTTACTCTTTTTGGTCCCTTACGCTTTACTTCTTTTGCAATTTGGTCCTGACTGGTCTGCTATCCTTTTATATGGGCTGATCGGTTTGGGTATCTCAGGTATCGGGCTAGCCGTGATGCATGATGCCAATCATGGCTCCTACTCTCGCTACAAATGGCTTAACGAAGTTATGAAATATACGATGAATATGATCGGTGGCAGTAGTTTCACCTGGAATATTCAACACAATATCTTGCACCATTCCTACACGAATATTTACGAACTGGATGAAGATATCGACGACAAACCTTTTCTACGGTTATCACCTCACGGTAAATTGAAGAAATACCACCGCTATCAGCACATTTATGCCCTTCTGCTCTATTGTGGCGCCACTTTTAGCTGGATCTTATTCAAAGATTTCAAGCAGTTAGTGCATTACAATAAAAATGGTATGACGAAGCAGATCGGATCAAGCCCTACCAAAGAATTTATGGTAATGTTGATTACTAAGCTATTGTATGTTGGTTATCTTATTGTTTTGCCAATAGCGCTGGGGGTTGCCTGGTGGGCGGTATTGGCCGGATTCGTATTTATGCATATGGTTTCCGGATTTATTATCACCGTAATATTCCAATTGGCGCACGTTGTAGAAGGCCCTGAACATTTCCTCCCCGAGCCAAAAGGCAGAATGGATAATACCTGGGCGATCCATCAGCTGAAGACGACCGCCAATTTTGCACCTAATAATTGGTTAATCACCTGGTTTGTAGGTGGACTTAATTTTCAGGTCGAGCATCACCTATTCCCAAATATTAGTCACGTACACTACAAGAAAATCTCCGAAATCGTAAGCAAAACCGCTCAGGAATTTGGTCTACCCTACCATACGTTCCCTCGATTCAGAATGGCTTTGGCCTCGCACTTGAGAGTGCTGAGAGCGTTTGGACACGGAAAAGTGCCTAATTAAAAGAAGAACATGAATTATTTCATCCCGCATCACGTAATGTGGGATGGGATGACTCACGTTTAAACCTTAATTCGTTAACCTTGCTCTTCAGCAAAGTCTTTAAAATATTGCTGGAATTTGGCAGATTGTTTCTTGAATGCCCCTTTCATCAACGGCATAAACAAGGCCATTAAACCTTTGAATCTAAATTCATTATGTGAGATCCAGGTGGTTGAATTTGGTCCCGTTTCTTCGAAATGATTTTGCTGAATATTCAATACGCCCTTTGTTTCGTAAGTACCGGAAAACTCGCCGGGCAGCTCCCGTTTGGTAATGGTTTCCACCATTTCCATATCGCGCTTTCCCATTATGAAATGCAATTTAGTCTTGGCGCCTGGTTGCCCGGGATCGCCACTTAAATGCTCATAACTTTGTAAACCGGGCATCCATTTTTGCATATTGTCGGGATTATCAAATAGCTCTATGACCCGATTCAGGGGTAGATTGATTTCAATTTGATTGGAGTACTTCATTAGAGAGGCTTTTGTTTTGCAAAATGGTTGTTTTAACGACTTTAAATATAAAACTTTTTGTTGAAAAAATCAACTCTCTTTTGTAACTATTCAGCACGCTAGCGTGCTGAATAGTTACGATATTTCTTTAGATTTTTTTCACCTCCAAACATTGAAAAAATATTATCCAACGGAGGATCTTCTAAAACCGAGGTACTAGGAGCATGGCATTGATAGCAATACCTTTTCACAACTCTCCTATCTTGGTGTTTATAAGTTCTGTCGAGATCAATCCTATCAGAACAGCATACAACAGTTAAAACCATTGAAGTATTAAATGTAAACAATTAGATTTTTCATTCTTCTTTAATTTCTATATCGTTGGCTTTTATGAAATTTTTTGCTTCTTCCTTCGTTTTAACAGGTTTTGAGTTTTCATGTTGCATCACAGCTTTTCTATAAATAATTGCATCTATTAGGTTTTCATAATCACTTTTCCTCAATTTGTACCCAGAACCATCATCAGCATAAGACATTAAAAATCCTTTTATAGCTCCTTGTTCCTTTTTCCAATCTGCCATATCTCCTATAAGATGCCCTCTCATGTGTATCAATATGGCTTTTTTTATTAAATTCGTCAATCTCAATTGCATAAACATTGCCGGCATACTGTGATATCCCACCGGGGTCACCTTTCCTACTAGGAGGGATATTATCTGTTAATATTAACGTAACATCTCCATTTTTTAAATTTGATAAATTATCATCCACAGAAATAAAATGGAAATTTATATCCAAGTCATTAACATAGACTCTAGTATCGATACCAAGAGGCTTTCCAGTTGCTGGATCTAAGGGTACATTTGTCGAAGTTGATCTGTAATCAATATCAAAAGCTCTAGATGATTTAAATTCATGGAATGATAAAATTCCCTCCTTAATTTTAGAAGTCGATAGATTTATGACCTTAATCTTTACATCAATTTGACCTGTAATTTTAATATGATTTGTTTCTGATTCTTTTAGAATTTTTAGTTTAGAATCATCATATTCCAGTCCATCCAGATCAATTCCATCAATGGGACGATTAGATGCAAACTGGTAAGGCGTCAATTCTGGATAATCAGGCGCCAGCGGATCTACCGATAAAAACCTTCCAGTACCAGGATTATTACTCACCTTTAGGGCCCCTTCCCCAAAGCTTCGTGGCACCCATAATCATAGTGGGTTAAATCCCCCCATTCGTCATCTCGATCCGCTTGGCAATCCCATCCGCTTTGCGGTTCGCTTATTTGAAGGTCCCCCGGACCTTCATTTTTCCTTTGGAAAAAATCATGCGCTCATCGTTAAACCCATAACGATAGTTTTCCTCATTTGGTTGTACATAATCACGCCCTGGAATGGACATTCCAAACGGAAAATAATCGGAGGAAGTGATTATTGTTGGCACATAATAAAAAAAGTAACCACCAAAACAATTGGAAGGATTGGCCTCTGCATCGCTTTGATCCACCCAATCACTCACTACAGCCAACACATTTCCCAAATGGTTGGTCAATTCGTAACGGCGGCATCCCAGACACTCTTCTTCGGAGGGTAAACGCAATTGATCTACTGCATATCTCCATACTACATCCTCTGGCTGGTAATAACCAAGTCTGGAACTTCCATAAATATACTGCTCTTTCCATCAAAATTATAAGAGGTGGAAAAAGCATCTAGAGCACTGCCTCCGGTCGCCCAATTACAATTGGGAAGATCAATATTATCCCATGCATTGACCTTCTTGATTCGATGCAATTGATCATACGTATAAGCAAACCCAAGTGCTCCATTATTTTGTTCTTCTTGGCGACCAATAGCTAAGTTTTCGGTAACCATGTGCCGGATATTACCATTGTAAAGATTTGAAGCAGCCAGATCAAAACCAGAATTATTATAGTCTAATTCAAATCCTACCATAAAATTACCCTCTCCTATAGGGGTATAATCTCTGCTATAATACCCCAGTGTATAACAAACCACATCTCTGATGGTGGCCCCAATAGCATCTGGCCCCATGGCACCATCATTGTTTATATCCATTCCCAATTCCAGAATTGAGCTATTCATTCCTTTTATCCAGCCCTGCAACGTATATGCATAATCGAGCCCTTGTACTGGTAAATCTCCAGCTACCAGACTCGAAAGGCGCGAATCTCCAATCTGGCTAGTGGCCCAGGCTCATAATAGTCGTAGCTTGCATCTAATACCTTGTTTAATCCACCTTCTAAATAAAATGATGTGTATACTTCGGTCAGATTTCCTAACTCATTCATTTTCAACCCTCCCCCCCTGCAAAATAGGTATAAGTCTTTGCAATATAGTTACAAGCCCTTTTGAGGGTGTTACCTGCATATTTGTGTCCAGAACCAAATTGGTGAACAATTAAAAAAACTTTACACTAAAATTTAATTTATGAAACAGTTATTTACACGATACGCTTTTCTTTTTATCGACACTTAGGTAATATTTTCCTATCTTAAGACATCTT